>NZ_JANSHL010000002.1:186894-397261 GCF_047461575.1 Synechococcus sp. W60.1
CTCGATTTCCCGCAGACGGGCGGCGTTCTCCTCGGCAGACTGGGCGCGGCTTTCTTGGATGGACTGACGCAGCTCCTGGATGGATTGGCAGAGCTCCCGGATTTCTCGGCTGTTGGCAGCAGTCTGTTCAGCCGTCCAAGCCAGCAGTTGTTCCACCCGGTCTAAGCGGTCTTGGCTCTGACTATTCACTCCGATGCCTCGCCTTGTGATGCAATCGATAAACTCCATCCGATTATAAGTGAAGTTAAGCTCAGCCAAATAGGATAAGTGGAATGGTTATTCCCAGAGCCGCCGGATCGGAGACCGATGCAGCAACTGGTGGGCTTCGGCCAGCAACTCCGGGATAGGCAGATGTTCTGGGCAGCGGGGTAAGCAGTCACCGCATTCGGTACAGCGGTCGGCAAGTGACCCCGGAAACCAATGCCCAGCTTGGCCGAACATGTTGTAGCGGTACCGAGCAAACTCCGTCATTTCGTGGGCAATGGCCAAGTTGCGCAAACGCAGCACTTCGGGAATGTGGATCCCTTCTGGGCAGGGCAGGCAGGCGTAGCACTGGGTGCAGCGGCTGGATCCCAAGCGTTCCTGCTCGGCTTGGCGCAACCGCTCCTGAATCTGAGGGCCATCCACCCACCAACGGTCGGGATCCTGTAAAGCCGACAAGGCCACCTGTAGCTCCTCAGGATGAGTGATGCCCAGGCTGAGGGTGTGAACACGGGGATCCGCCAGCAAAAAACGATAGGCAAACTCCAAGGGGCTGAAAGGTGCACAGCACTCCTGCAGGTGTTGGGGCGGACGATAGAGCATTCCCCCTTTATCGGCAGGAGAAATGATGAACACGCCCATATCTTGCTGGGCAGCCGCTTCTAGGGCCGGTGCATTGCGCTGTTGGAAAAAGTGATAGTGCAAATTGACAAAGTCAAAGCATCCTGTCTGGATGGCCTGCAAAATTAACTCCAGGGATCCATGGGTGGAAAACCCAATGTGGCGCACCCAGCCTTCCTGCTGGAGCTGCTGGAGAATCGGCAGCCCTTTCTGCAGCACCCACTCCAGGTGTTCCGGCAGGTTGATGCCATGAAAGGCAAATTGATCCAAGTAATCCACCCGCAGACGGCGCAGGGATCCCTGAAGCCGCTCTCGCAACCCATCTGTGGGAGTGAGTTTGCTGGTCAGAATCAACTGATGGCGTGAAAAGGGCAGGGTTTGCAAAATCTCGCCCAAGAGCACCTCGGCATGGCCATAAGCCTGAGCCGTTTCGATGTGGTTGATCCCTGCGGCTAGGGCTGCCTCAACGGTTGCCTGAGCTTGATCCCTGGGCACATTGACCAAGCGCATGCTGCCCAGAGAAAAAACCGAGACCAGCTGTTGGGTGCGCCCAAAGCGACGGTAGAGCATTGCGGCTGAGGTGATGCCAGCAACTCCCATCAAATCACCCCCCAGAGGCGGGAGACAGCTTCAGATGGCCGGGCACAGGCATGGTTTCCCTCAGGAGGGGTTTTTGCCCAGCAGTTCTGCCGCCAGCAGGATCGCCTGCTTGAGGCTCTCGCATCGGGCCACCCCTTGGCCGGCAATGTCGAAGGCGGTGCCATGATCGGGAGAGGTGCGAACAAAAGGCAACCCAATTGTCAGGTTGACTGCCCGGTCAAAAGCCAGCATCTTCACCGGGATCAAACCTTGATCATGATAGAGAGCCAAGTAGGCATCTGCCACAGTTGGGGATCCCTGGCCATGCCAGGCTTGCGCGGGAGCCAGCCACATGGTGTCAGGGGGAAGCGGCCCCCAGATTTGGGCGTGGGCATAGGTGCGCAGCAGCTCGGTCAGCCATTCTTTTTCCTCAGATCCCAGTTGCCCCTGTTCGCCGGCATGGGGATTCAGGCCGGCTACTGCAATCACAGGATCCCGGATCCCAAAGGTGTGGCGCAGGGATCCCACCAGCACATTCAGCTTTGTCCGCACCCGCTCTGGAGTCAGCACGGTGGGCACTTGGCCGAGGGGAATATGGGTGGTGGCCAGCAAAACCCGCATCTGCCAACCGCTGTGGGGGGAACGGGCAACAAACATCATCCCGTAGTGCTCAGACCGACTCAGCTGGGCCAAAACTTCTGTTTGACCAGGGAACCGATGGCCGGCTCGATGCCAGAGATACTTGGCGATGGGCGCTGTCACGATCCCCTGAAACTCGCCCCGCAGCGTCTGTTCGACTGCCGTTTTCAGGTAAACAAAACTGACCCCACCACTGTCAGCATCCCCTTGACCAATACAGCCAGGCTGTAACCGAAAGCCTGTGTCGCATTCCAGCATCGGGATCCCTGCCGGATGGGCCAATGGAGCCGGCGACCGATCTCTCAGCAGGCGATAGGTGGCTTCTAGAACCTGCCGATCCCCTACAACCGTGATGTGGGCGCAAGACTGCACCTCAGGATCCGCCAGCGCCTTGAGCACAATTTCCGGCCCAATTCCCGCGGGATCCCCCAAGGTCAGCGCCAGTTTGGGCCGTGGAATGCTCATGGTGTCTTTTCTTGAGAAGACGGACGATCCCCATGTTCCAGGGGAAAGAGAGTGCTGAGGAAAGCTGTGGGGAAGGTCGCCATCCCTTTGAGCAAGAATTCTGAGCTCAGCCTATCAAGTCAGCTGCAAGGGGATCCATGCCGGCAAAATGGTTTAATGAGGGTTTAGCGATATTGAACCTCTATGGCCGAGACATTCCTTTACAACGCCTTGCGTGCTGCCCTCGACGAAGAAATGGCCCGGGATCCCAACGTATTTGTTTTGGGAGAAGATGTCGGCCATTACGGCGGCTCCTACAAAGTCACCAAAGACCTGTATCGCAAGTACGGGGAGATGCGCCTGCTGGATACCCCCATTTGCGAGAACAGCTTCACCGGCCTGGCCATCGGGGCAGCCATGACCGGCTTGCGCCCGGTGGTGGAAGGGATGAACATGGGCTTTCTGCTGCTGGCCTTCAACCAAATTGCCAACAATGCCGGTATGCTGCGCTACACTTCCGGGGGCAATTTCAAGATCCCGATGGTCATCCGCGGGCCGGGCGGGGTGGGTCGTCAGTTGGGAGCAGAACACTCGCAGCGGCTAGAGGCCTACTTCCAAGCGGTGCCCGGGCTTAAGATCGTGGCCTGTTCAACTCCCTATAATGCCAAGGGCTTGCTCAAGTCCGCCATCCGCGACGACAACCCCGTTCTCTTTTTCGAGCATGTGCTCCTGTACAACTTGAAAGAAGATCTGCCAGAAGAGGAATACCTTTTGCCTCTGGACAAAGCCGAAATCGTCCGATCCGGCTCCGATGTTACCCTGCTCACCTACTCCCGCATGCGCTACCACGTGCTCAAGGCCGTGGACACTTTGGTGCAGCAGGAGATCGACCCTGAGGTGATCGATTTAATCTCGCTGAAACCTTTAGATATGGGAACCATTGCCGCTTCGGTGCGCAAAACCCATCGGGTGATCATTGTTGAGGAAGACATGAAATCGGGTGGCATTGGGGCGGAACTGACAGCTCGCATCATGGAAGAACTGTTCGATGAGCTGGATGCGCCGGTGATGCGTTTGGCTTCGCAGGACATTCCCACCCCCTACAACGGCACGCTGGAGGCGGCCACCATCGTGCAACCTGCAGATATTGTGGCGGCGGTGGAGCGGCTCCTCTACGCGGATTAGAACCCCCAAAAATCCCTACAAAACAGCGCCGAAATCTATCTCCCAGCAACTTGCAAAATCCTCAGGGCAACCTTGCTAAGATTTCCATGGCAGGGATCCGGGAATATGCAAGGCGTACTGCTGATCCTCTACATGTTGGTTGTCAGTGGCCTGATTGCCGTTGTTGGGGATCGGGTGGGCTACCGCATTGGCAAAAAGCGCCTTACCTGGTTTAACCTGCGCCCCCGCCATACCGCCATTCTGGTGGCCGTGGTGACCGGCGTGAGCATCTCCGCCCTGACTTTGGGCACACTGCTGCTCCTCAACCGCTCTCTGTCGGAGGCCCTGTTCAGCTACACCAACCAAATTGCCCAGGCGGAGCAAGAGCTGCGGGCCCTCAACCGCCAAAAAGCCCTCTTGGAAGCGGAAAATGCCGCTCTCAGGGTTGAGCGAGACCACCTCAAGGTGGATCTGGATCAATTTCGCACCCAGCAGTCGGCAGCCCAAACCCGCCTGAGCGAAGTGCGCGATCAGCTGGCAGTGGCGCTGCAGGAGCGGCAGGAGGCGGAGGCCAAGCTGGCGGCAGCCAACGAGCAACTGGCCAAGGTGCAGCCCAGTTTGGATCGAGCCCATGCCGAGTTGGAGGCAGTGAAGGCAGAGGTGGAGTCGGCCCGCCAGGTGATCGCCACCCTGGAGTCGCAAAAACAAGCCCTGCAACTGGATCGGGATCAGCTGGAGCGCTCCCTGGATGTGGTGCAGGCGGCCTTAACCCAACTGGAGAACCAGAAAAACCAGCTTGAGCAGGAGATCGAGCAGCTCAACCAATTGGCGGTGCGGCTGCGGCGGGGGGAACTGGCCATCTTGGCGGGGGAAGTCTTGGCAACGGGGGTTGTGGAGGCTCCAAGGGGGGCAAAACCAGAGGCGATCCGGCGGCAGTTTGAGCACCTTTTGGCCCAGGCGGAACAGCGGGCCCTTGCCCTTGGATCCCAGCCCATGCCCCCTCTGGAAAACGCGATCTTGATCCGCCGCGAGGATGCCGATCAAGCCTTGGAGAAGTTGCAAGAGCCCGGTAGCTGGGCAGTGCGCATTCTCTCTGTTACCAACCGGCTCAAGGGGGAGCCTGTGCCTGTGCTCGTGCAGATTTACCCCAACCAGCGGATTTTCGCCAAGGGATCCGTGCTGGCCCACGGGGTGATTCAACCGGGTTTGAGCGAAAATCAGATCCAACAGCAACTGCTGGGGCTGCTGAACCAGGCCAATCAGCGCTCGCAAGAGGAGGGGCTTCTCTCGGATCCCATCACCGGCACTGTGGGGGAGTTCTCCCAGGTCAAGTTTCTGGAGGTTGTGCAGCATCTCCGCCAGAGCACCACCCCTCTGGATGTGAAGCTAGTTGCCGACACCGACATCTACACAGCGGGGCCATTGCGGGTGAGTTTTCTGATGGCAGAAGCTTCCGGTCAACCCGGCTCTTCTGGGGCTCAGCAGGCGGGGCGTCCTGAGGGATGACGGATCCACTCCACCCGGCAAGACTGAAGGGCCAACGAGTGCTGATCGGTTTCGACCCAGGGCGCGACAAATGCGGCATTGCTGTGGTGCAGGTGTTTACGCAAACGGAGCTGAAGGTTTTACACCGGGAGGTGGTCCCTTCCGCGGCAGCGCTGTCTAGACTACAAACGCTCCGGCAACAGTTTCAGGCGGAGCAAGTGATCCTGGGCAATCAGACGACGGCCCAAGCCTGGAAGTCTCAACTGGAATCGATCCTCCCCCCGCAGCAGATTGTCCTGGTGGATGAGCGGCACAGCTCCCAAGAGGCCCGTCAGCGCTACTGGGACTTTCACCCACCGCAGGGATGGGAGCGGCTGTTGCCCAAGGGGATGCGGGTGCCCGCCAAGGCTTACGATGATCTGGTGGCTCTCATTCTGGTGGAGCGGTACTGTCGTGGGCGAGATACGGCTGAGCCGGCGTGAGCTGCTGCAGGGGATCCTGCTGGGGCTGGTGGCAGCAGGATGTGGGGGGCCGGATGCGCACTTGCCTCTTATCGTGGCGCTTAAGCAAGGGATCCCTGCCAGTTTGCTCAACGAGTTTCGCCGCAGGACTCAGGCCCGCTTTCGGCTGCAACTGTTGGATAGTCGGGATCAGTTGTTGGCCTATCTGCAGCAAAGCGTTCAGCCGGCTGATCCGGCCTGGTGGGATCCGGGGGGATGGTTCCGGCGGCGGCTGCCGGTGGCGGCTTTGAGTTTGTTGGGGGCCGACGGATTGGATCGGGCCATTGCTGCCGGTTGGCTGGATCCGCTACCGGAAAGCCTGCTGGGAGAACGATGGCAGAATCTGGATCCCCGTTGGCAAGCTGCGGCACGCCGGGGAGGGCAGACTTGGGGTGTGCCCTGGCGCTGGGGGGTAACGGCCATTGCCTACCGCCGCGATCGGGTGAGGGAGCCCATTCGGGACTGGGCGGATCTGTGGCGGCCTGAGCTGGCCGGCAAACTGACTCTGCCGGATCATCCGCGGGAGGTGATTGGGCTAACCCTAAAGAAAATGGGCCGCTCCTACAACGATCCCCTCGACCCTGAGGATGTGGAATTACGGCAAGAGCTGGGATCCCTGCATCGCCAGGTTTTAACTTACACCTCTTCCGACTACCTGCCCATCTTGCGCTTGGCCGATAGCTGGGTGGCCGTGGGCTGGTCGCAGGATCTCTACGCCACCCAAGCCAACTACCCTGAGCTGGCAGTGGTGATCCCGGCCTCCGGATCCGCCATCTGGTGGGATGTCTGGGTGCGACCCCACGTCGAAGACCATGCCCACGAAGACAATGCCCACACAGAATCAACCCAGACAGATTCCGGATCCCTGTTGGCTGACTGGCTTGATTTTGTCTTGAATCCTGAATTTGCCCCCCGCTTGGTCAATCTGAGCGGGATCCCTTCGGTTTTGCCGCTGGATTTGGCTCAACTTGCCCCACGCCTGCAACGCAGAGCCGACTTGCAAATCTCCACTTGGCAACGCTCGGAGATCTGGCGCCCCCTGAGCTCAGCCGAAGCCGAGTCCTATCTCAACCTCTGGGATCAAATGCGGCGGGGCCTTTTGTAGAAACACAGCGAGCGCGAGCCCTCCACTCTGCAACACTTCGTCAAGGTCCGCAATGCTTCTGAGGAGCTGTGGTAGGATGCCTGCTGTCTGATGAGCCAGTTGCACTTGCATCGAGGAGAGCACCTTGAGTCTGAGAGTTGCTGTTGTGGGGGGCGGCCCAGCCGGAGCCTCTGCTGCCGAAGTTCTGGCCCAAGCTGGAATCGAGACCTTTTTGTTTGAGCGGAAGCTGGACAACGCCAAGCCCTGCGGGGGCGCCATTCCCCTCTGTATGGTCTCCGAGTTCGACCTCCCCGAGGGGATCATCGACCGCAAAGTGCGCAAGATGAAGATGATCTCCCCTTCTAACTATGAGGTGGATATCGCCCTCGAAAAAGAAAACGAGTACATCGGCATGTGCCGCCGCGAGATCTTGGATGCCTTCTTGCGCAATCGTGCCCACCAAAAAGGGGCGGAGCTGATCAACGGCAAGGTAATGCATCTGGAAATCCCCCAGAATGGCCGGGATCCCTACATCCTGCACTACAACGATTTTTCCGACGGATCGAGGCAAGGGGTGCCGCGTTCTTTGGCGGTGGATGTGGTGATCGGGGCGGATGGGTTTCACTCCAAGGTGGCAGAAGCCATTGGCGCTGGCGACTACAACTATGCGCTGGCCTTTCAGGAGCGCATCCGGCTCCCGGACGACAAAATGGCCTACTACGCAGAGCGGGCAGAAATGTATGTGGGGGACGATGTTTCTCCAGACTTTTATGCCTGGGTGTTTCCCAAGTCCAACCATGTAGCCGTGGGCACCGGCACCATGAGGGCAAACCAAGCCCACATCCAAAAGTTGCAAGCTGGGATCCGCGCCCGTGCTGCCGAGCGTATCCGCGGCGGCCAGGTGATCAAGGTGGAAGCCCATCCGATCCCAGAGCATCCCCGTCCGCGCCGTGTGGTGGGCCGTGCTGCTTTGGTGGGAGATGCGGCGGGATACGTCACCAAATCCAGCG
Source organism: Synechococcus sp. W60.1 (assembly GCF_047461575.1). Taxonomy (NCBI): domain Bacteria; kingdom Bacillati; phylum Cyanobacteriota; class Cyanophyceae; order Synechococcales; family Synechococcaceae; genus Synechococcus; species Synechococcus sp. W60.1. Next base: position 194,622 of record NZ_JANSHL010000002.1, read on the forward strand.
GCGAAGGGATCTATTTTGCCGCCAAGTCAGGCCGCATGTGCGCCGAGACCATCGTCGAGACCTCCAACGGTGGGGCGCGCATCCCCAGCGAAGAGGATCTCAAGCTGTATCTTAAGCGCTGGGATCGCCAATACGGCCTGACCTACAAGGTCTTGGACATCCTGCAGCGGGTGTTCTACCGTTCCAATGCCACCCGCGAAGCCTTTGTGGAGATGTGCGCCGACCGGGACGTGCAGAGGATGACCTTTGACAGCTACCTCTACAAGACGGTGGTGCCCATGAGCCCTTGGGTGCAGTTCAAGATCACGGTCAAAACCTTGGGCAGCCTGATTCGTGGCAACGCTTTAGCCCCCTGAGACAACCCTACTGCCACTGGAAGGTCACCGTAACGCGATCCCAGTTGGCCTCGGTTTTCAGCACACTGGCGGAGGCCCTTTGTCCGGGGGGCACGTCGCTGGGCTCAAATGCTGCCACTCGCGTATCGACAACTTCTTCTCCCCGATAGAAGGTGAAACGAGCACGGGCGTTGAGAACCGTGCGGGTGCTGCGGTTGATCGCTTCCACGCTTAGGCGGCTACCGGCCCCCACTCGTTCTTCCCGAATGGATCCCACGATTACAAAATCTCCTGGGCTAGCGGCAGACTCGGCTGGAGTGGCGGTCGGAACTGGGGTGCCAGGCTGTGGGGCCGTCTCGCTTTGCTTGGGATCCGACTGCCTCAGCAGCTCCAAAACACGGGCCAACTCCTGCTGAAAGAAAACAAAGGCTTCCCGCGATTGGTTGGCCACCTGGGCCAAAATCAGTCGATCCGACTCCTCTACCGGAATTTCCAGAAGGGGAGCCGGTCCTTTTAGGGTGACTCGAATGCTGGCGACTTCTTGGTTGATGAACTTATCCAGGTAGGGAAAGATGTTGAGAATGCAGTCTTGAAAGGATCCCATCGGCATGATGCGATTGTTCGTCAGCACCAAGTCGGCCCGCTCACAGCTAGCCCGATCCTCCATATCAATTTCCAGGGGCACGCGAAAGGAGCCGAGGCTGGTGTTGGTGATGGTAACCCCAATGCCGTACACCTCCTGCCGCCAGCCATGAACGATCTCCAGGCTGGGGCTGGTGACTTCCTCGGTGAAATACTCTCCGGCCCAGGTCGGGGATCCCCACAGAGGCAGGGCCAGTAGCAGCACAGGGAAATGGCAGGTCAGTCTCCCCTTCACCTCAACCTTCCTTAACTCAACTCGCGGACTTTGGGGCAGAGCAGCGGTGTTTCTTGCTCCCCCGGGATGGCAATAGCCTAACCTAGGGTCGGCGCAAACCAGGGGGAGTCTTTGAATAATCTTTCCAACAATAACGGCTTTGAACTTCATCCGCTCTGCCCAAAGGGATAGCCCAGTACCCGTCTTCATCGAGCTGGGGGTTGCCTTTGCGGTGGATCCCAAGGGCCATTTTGTCGGGGCAGCGCCACCGGCTTTGCCGTTTTCCGCCTTGCCAAGCAAGGGATCCCGTCTGCGATAGGATCAGAAAGTTCAGAAAGTGCCAAAATCCTAAGAGCCTCAGATCGAGTGCGACCGTGTTCCTCACCTTCTCAGCAGTATGGCTAGATCCTCAGCGTCGTGGCTCAGTCGGCTCTCCTTTTTGCGAGGGCTGATCTTCATCTTGGCCGTGGTGGTTGCCCTCGTTTACTTGGGCTTCAGCCGGGAGGTTCGCCTTGGCCTTGACCTCAAGGGAGGAACCCAGCTCACGCTACAAGCTGTGCCCACCGAGGAGGTGCCTGAAATCACCCCCGAAGTGATGCAGGGGGTAGAGGCCGTCATCCAGCAGCGGATCAACGGGCTGGGGGTGGCTGAGCCTCTGGTGCAGATCAGCGGCCAAGACCGCCTGTTCGTGCAGTTGCCGGGGGTGGCGGATCCGGATCGGGCCATTGCTCTCCTTGGAGATACAGCCCAACTGGAGTTTCGCAAGGGCTTGGTTCCCGTCGGCGCGCTGCCCCGCAACGAGCGGGGAGAGATAACAGCGGGGGAGGATCCGGATACTCTGTTTGAGCGGGTCGGCCTCACCGGGGATCTGCTGCGCAATGCCTATCCCCAAGCCCCTCGCCGCGGATCCCAGAGTTGGGAGGTGCTGCTGGAGTTCAAGCCGGAGGGGGCAGAAAAATTTACTCAGCTCACCCGAGATCTGGCCGGAACAGAACGTCCATTGGGCATTTTTCTGGACGACGTGTTGATCAGTGCCCCGATCGTGGGGCCGGAGTTTGCCCGCACCGGCATTACCGGCGGGACGGCGGTGATCACGGGCAATTTTACGGTGGAAACCGCCACTGACTTGGCGGTCAAGCTCAGGGCAGGAGCGCTGCCGGTTCCCATTCAGGTGATTGAAAATCGCACTGTCGGGGCCACTTTGGGGGAAGTGAGCGTGCGCCGCAGCCTCTATGCCGGGATCGGGGGCCTGGTGCTGGTTTTCCTCTTTATGGTAGCCTACTATCGCCTGCCAGGGCTGATTGCGGACATTGCTCTGCTTATCTACGCCCTCTGTACCTTTGCTCTCTTCCAACTGCTGGGGGTAACCATGACTCTGCCGGGGATCGCCGGCTTTATCCTCAGCATCGGCATGGCGGTGGATGCCAATGTGCTGATCTTCGAGCGCATCAAAGAAGAGTTGCGGGCCGGCAAATCCATCTACAAGTCCATTTCGGAAGGGTTTAACCGCGCCTTCAGCAGCATCCTGGACAGCAATGTGACTACCCTTTTGGTCTGTGGCGTGCTTTTCTGGCTGGGGATGGGACTGGTGAAAGGGTTTGCGGTAACCCTGGGCATTGGCATTCTGGTGAGCTTCTTTACGGCCATCACCTGCACCCGTAGCCTGCTCTTGGCGGCAATGGGGATCCCCAGCTTGCGCAAACCTGAGTTTTACGGCGTTCGGATGGAGGCGGCCCAATCATGACGGCTCAAGAGCTATCCCCCGTAGATCCCGCCTCTCGGTTGCTCGACTATCGCTTCGACATTGTTGGACGGAGCAAGCTGTGGTTCAGCTTGTCCTTGGCGGTGCTGCTGGTGGGGCTGGTCAGCATGGCCTTTTCCCTGGCTTCTCTGGGAACTCCCCTGCGGCTGGGGTTGGATTTTTCCGGCGGCACCTTGCTGGATCTGAGCTTTGAGCGGCCTGTCACCACCGAGGAGCTGCGACGGGCGCTGCAGGAACACAACCTGGGGAGCAGCATCATTCAACTGGACACCCAGACGGGCCAGGAAGCCCTGATCCGCATGCCCCCTTTGTCGGAGACGGAGCGCTTGGCCGTGGAAGCCACCCTGCGGCAGGAGGTTGCCCCCTTCCAGCGCAACCTGGTGGAGACAGTGGGCCCGACGGTGGGTCGTCTGCTCTTGCGTTCCGGCATCGTGGCCGTGCTCATCTCTTTCGGCCTGATTGTGGTGTATCTGGCCCTGCGCTTTCAGTGGGATTACGCGGTGTTTGCCATTGTGGCGCTGCTGCACGATGTGGTGTTGACGATAGGGCTGTTTGCCCTTTTGGGCCTGACGGTGGGCATGGAGGTGGATAGCCTGTTTGTGGTGGCGCTGCTGACCATCATCGGCTTTTCTGTCAACGACACCGTGGTCATTTACGACCGCATCCGCGAAAACCTCCGCCTGGTGAGCCGCAAAGTCAGCTTCGCTGAGGTGGTGAACCTGTCTCTAAATCAAACTTTCGCCCGCTCCTTGAATACCACCCTGACGACGATGCTGCCCCTAGTTGCCATTGCCATTTTCGGGGGAGCTACCTTGAAGGGGTTTGCCATTGCCCTGCTCATTGGCTTTACTTTGGGGGTGTATTCCAGCATTTTTATCGCCAGCCCCCTGTTGGTGTGGTGGCGGCAGCAGCGCTATGGCAAAAGTAGCGAAGATGCCCGCGCAGGCAGGGATCCCGATTCACTTCCCTCTGAGGGCTAGGGCCCCGATATCGGAAAAATTGGGTCGATTGGGTGGGGATCTGTCGTTCGCGCTGAGACGGTGTCCTCTGGGTTCACCATTGCAGTCTTTGCCCATGGGAGATCAGGTAGCGCTGTAAATCGGCTATTTTGCCTTGCGGTACGATCTGAGCTGGGATCAGGCCGGGAGCTTGACTGCGCAGCCAAGCCACGGTCAGGCCTGCTGCCGAGCCGATGGTCCATTCACCGTAATGCACGCGGGTGGCGGCGTTGACAATGTGGCTGACGGCGATCCCTTTGCCGCCGATGAGCAGGTTATCCACCTTCTGCGGGATCAGGGCTTCCAAGGGAATGAGAATGGGACGGACGGAAAACTCGTTGACTGGCGCGGAGCTGGCCGAAAGAGAGGGCTCCCAGTTGCGGTAGCGACAGCCGTGGATATCGATGGCGTAGTGGGTAACCCCCACCACGGTAGGTCTGAAGTCCCGCCCCCCGGCGGTGCCGACGCGAATATCCTGCTCCAACATCAGGAACTCTGCTTGGCCGTAGGCAGCTCGCCCCAGGATGCGCCGACCTTCGCGGATGTAGGGGTAGAGGCTAAGGCCAGAGCGAGTGCCCAGCAAGGACTCTTCGGCAAACACCAAGGAGAGGGGATAGCCAGAGCGGGATTGGGTTTCCATCAGCCACTCGGCAAACAGCAGGGCGTGGTTTTCTCCATCTTTGATGGCCGAGACATCCAGGCCCCCCAGCCAGTTGTGGCGCTGCCCTGAGGCCACTAGCCGCTCTTCCGTCAGGATCAGGGGCGGGTTCATGATCCCCCAGTCGTTGCCGCGGTTCCAGTTCACCAGCGTCAGGTCGCCTGGAACAGGCGTGCTGTAGAAGGGATCCCGGCGACCCTTGCTGACGATGCGGCGGTAATTGAAAAAGCTCTGGCCGCTGAAGGTGGGGAAACCTTCCATGTCGAACTCGCGGCGGTGTTCGGCGCGGGAATAGCCCAGCTGCAGTTGGGCCAGCTCGGCGCGGGAGCGACCGCCATCGTCGTGGATGGCCAGCACGAAGGGAAAGGCAAAGGCTTGAGTACACTCCGGGTTGCTGGCGGGGGCGGCATTGGGCTCTCCGGTCACGTCTCGCCCTTCCGAACCCAGCCGATAGGGGATCCCGGCCCAGCCCACCAGCTCTCCGGTATCGGTGGCATCGATCACGAAGAATGGGCGGCCTGGCGGCGCTTGTAGACGCAGCACTCGCTTGGCGAACACCTCCGTTTCCTGCCAACTGTACCAGCTCACCAGCTCCCGCCACAGCCGTCCCGGTGGGACAAAATCGGGATCCCGGGGTTGCCGCTGCACAGCATAAATGCTTTCAATCCGGGATCCATCGGCGCTGAAGGTGGCCCCCTTAAAAGCCGTTTGGGTAGCCCAGCGGCTGTTGGGGGCATTTTGAGCTGCCTGTTGCAGCCAGGTTTCCACCGCCTGCAGCCCGGCCTGGGGCGGAAAACACAGCCCTCCCACCCAGCAGCTGTTGATCTCGGATACGCGGGTTCCCGGCGGGATCCCTGTCCAGGCCGGCAGATGCACCGGCTGGCTTTCGATCAAGGCCTTGAACTCCAGCCAGTGGCGGGAAAAATTGCCCCGCTGCCGCATCGGCAGCGATTCATCAATGGCCGATACCCCCTGGGAGGTAATCTGACCCCCCAGCCAAGGGGTGAGCTCGATGAGACAGGTCTGCACCCCCCCTCGCATGGCATGGCCTGCCGCTGCCACCCCTCCCAGGGATCCCCCCACCACCTCCAGCTCTCACTCCCAATTCTCGTCCCGCTGCGGCAAGGGATCCAACAAAGGGCCAACCGTGGGCGGTAAAACGGGGCACCTCCGGCTCGGAGACGGCAACAGGGGATCCCACCTCTGGCTGGGAGAGGGCGGCAAACCCCATCCCGGCCACAAAGCTCAGCAACGACAGGATCCCCAGCCCCACAGTTCGCTTGGGCTCAGATCCCCGGCACGCCGCAGCCGTCTTTTTGCCAGCCATGCTCACTCACACCCCCGGCCTTTCCCCGGCAGGAGAAATCCCCTTGAGAATAGCTGAGGAAACCGACATTGAGGCCAGCCAGGATCCCTGCCACAGGGCATAATGGGCTAGCAACTTTTTAACGGCAACGGCGGGATCCCATGGGACGGGCAAAGAAGGTGGTATTGGCCTATTCAGGCGGGGTGGATACTTCCGTCTGCATTCCCTATCTCAAGCACGAGTGGGGGGTGGAATCGGTGGTGGCCCTGGCAGTCGACTTGGGGCAGGGGGCGGAGCTGGAGGCCATTCAGGCCAAAGCCCTCAGGGCGGGGGCAGAGCAATCTCTGGTGCGGGAGGCTGTCCAGGCCCTCATTACCGACTATGCCTTCCCGGCCATCCAGGCCAACGCCCTCTACGAGCAGCGCTACCCCCTTTCCACGGCCCTGGCCCGACCCCTGATTGCCAAGCTGCTGGTGGAAGTGGCGGAAGAGGTGGGCGCCGATGCGGTGGCCCACGGCTGCACCGGCAAAGGCAACGACCAGGTGCGCTTTGATCTGGCTATTGCTGCTTTAAATCCCCAGCTCAAAGTGTTGGCCCCTGCCCGCGAGTGGGGGATGACCCGCGAGGAGACCATTGCCTATGGGGAGCGCTACGGGATCCCCATGCCCGTGCAGAAGTCCAGCCCCTACAGCATCGACCTCAACATTTTGGGCCGCAGCGCTGAAGCCGGCATCCTAGAAGATGCCGACCGGGAGCCGCCGGAGGAAGTGTATGCCCTCACCCGGCCTATTTCCCAGACACCCGACGAGCCCGCCTACGTGGAGATTGAGTTCGAGCAAGGGATCCCTGTCGGGGTGGATGGGCAGCGCCTCAGTCCCAAAGCCCTCTTCGAGCAGCTCAACTCCTTAGCTGGCCTGCATGGGGTGGGCCGCATCGACATGATTGAAAACCGCCTGGTGGGGATCAAGTCGCGGGAGATCTACGAGTGCCCTGCTCTAATGGTCTTGATCCAAGCCCACCGCGAGCTGGAAAGCCTCACCCTCACCCGCGATGTCATTCATTACAAGTACGGCATCGAGACCACCTACAGCCAGTTGATCTACAACGGCCTTTGGTACTCGCCGCTGCGGGAGGCTCTGGACGCCTTTATCCGCGCCACCCAGAAAAGCGTCACCGGTGTCGTGCGGATGCGGTTGCACAAGGGCCAGGCGGTCTGTGTGGGCCGTCGCTCCCCTTATTCCCTCTACAACCCCGAGCTGGCCACCTACGGCGCAGGAGACCAGTTCGACCACAAAGCGGCAGAAGGCTTCATCTACGTCTGGGGTCTGCCCACCCGTGTCTGGGCCCAGGTGCACCGGGGCCACGACTCCCATCCTGGCCTCAGTGGTGATTAAGCACTCCTGCGTGGTCGTTTAGAGGCTTTTGAGGTTCTCAATGGAGCAACAATGGGCTCTCTTCTCCGGATTGCCTGAGCAGATTGGTGGGCCTTTGGCTAGCCTGTCGGAGTCGAAATCAACATAGTGATTCTCAGGTTAAGGTGAGACCCCTGGGCCATTGATCGCGCCAGCGGGACGGAGTCCTTGAAAAGCCTTCTGGCCCCGTGCAGTCAACATTTTAGGTGTGGGTACAGCGGCCTAGTTTGAGTCGAAATGACCATAAACACCCTGAAAGCCTGCCGATGAACACCGACTGCCTTTGGGTTACTACAGTGGAGCACATCGTGCTGCCTATGATCAACGTTGGTTACATCCAGTTACTCCGCGAATACAAGGGCTTAAGCCAGGCCGATCTGGCTAACAAAGTTGGGCTGCCCCTGCAGGCCATTGCGGCCTGTGAGAAAGGGGAGTGCATGCCCTCCATTGGTCAGTTGGCTGCTGTTGCCCGTGCGCTGGGGGTGCCGCTTGAGGTCTTCTTCGAACAAAATGCCGCTTGTCCCCCACCGCCCGACTGTGATGGCCAGGCCAAGTCCAAGGGATCCATCCCGCCAGCGCAGACGGAACCGACTCTGTTATTTAGAGCAGATGACCCAAAAGTTCTCACCCCCGCGCTCAAAGCTCTGGTGCTTAAGCGAGCCCTAGCCTATGCCGAGATCGAGGAGGAGATTGGTGAGGTTGCTGTGTCACCGCCCCAAATGCCGGTGGAGACCTATGATCCGCATGCAGTGGAGCGCTACGCTGGGGACGTGCGAGACTTTCTAGGGGTAGAACATGCTCCTCTGGGAGATGTCATTGCCCGACTTGAGGAGCGCGGTTTGAAGATCCTCCTGACCCCCCTGCCAGCCCGTGTCAGTGGGCTCTCAGCTTACACCGAGTCGCTTGGAGCAGTTATCGTCGTCAACGACAATCACCCTGTTGAACGGCAGTTTTTCACCGCTCTACACGAGTTGGCTCACCTCATCTGCCATCGCCAGGACTTCGCGCACCCAGAAAAGGCTGTGGATGGCAAGCTGTTCGTGACAGCGGTGCGGAGCACTAGGGAGAAACTCGCCAACCATTTGGCCGGGGCAGTGCTGCTGCCGCGTGACGTCCTTGAGCGAGAACTTCAGGCATTCCGCCACCGCTGGGTTCCTGAGGCCATGCTGCTTGACCTCAAGCTCCGCTACGGCGTCAGCATGCGAACTGTCCTGGTGCGAGCCGCTCAAATTGGTATCATTTCTCGCAAGCAATGTGGCCAACAGATCGGTGTACTGAACAAGAAATACGGAAAAGACAAAGAGCCGCTTGAGCTACGGCGCGAGTTTTACAACCCGGCTTGGCAGAACGACCAGAGCCAACTGCCCAAATCCCGCCTTGAGCGGCTGGTGTTTCAGGCTCTCTCCCTTGAGGTTGTGAGCGCTTCCCGAGCTGCAGAAGTGCTGGGGGTTTCAATGGAGTATATCCGCAAGCGAGCTTCGTTTTGGTGGTCGAACGGCGCAAGTGCTCTTTAGCAGCCCCTAATGACCTTGCTTTCTGACGCCAACATCCTCATTGACTTCGCCAAGGTTGGGGGGCTGGAATCCTTAGCGAGGTTGGCAAGTCTGGAGGTGCTTGACGTGGTACTGGCAGAAGTCGATGACCCTTGCAAGTCCCAGGTTCTTGCTTTGGGCGTGCAGGTTGTCCAGGTGCAGGAAACGTGGCTTCCAGAGGCAATGGTTCTGAAGAAAAGTGGGTTGTCGATAGCTGACGCATTGTGTCTTCACTACTGCCGTACCAGCAGCTCTACGCTCCTCTCCAACGATGGCCGGTTGCGCAGAGCTTGCGCGGAGAGCGGCGTTGTCGTCCACGGCAGCCTTTGGGTAGTGTGTGAGCTCTATAACCAAAAGGTTTGTCTGCCGGAGGTACTGTGCAACTGGCTGGATCGCTGGGAGAAGGAGTTGAAAGCTCGCCTCCCTGCTGACGAGTTGGCCCAGGTGCGACAGGTTTTAGGATGTATCTCAGGTTCGTAGCGCCAGCACCCACCCTCAAGTCCCGGCAGTCCAGGTGTTGCCGTACTCGATCTGCTCGGGGGTGAGGCTGTCGATTTGGATCCCCATGGCCTTGAGCTTGAGGCGGGCGATGGCCTCGTCCACCTCGAGAGGAATGGGGTGAAGCCCTGGGGCCAAGCGGCCCCGGTTTTTCACCAGGTATTCGCAGGCCAGGGCCTGGTTGGCAAAGCTCATGTCCATGACGCTGGCGGGGTGCCCTTCGGCAGCAGCCAAGTTAATCAGGCGGCCTTCCCCCAGCACCACCACTGACTTGCCCGATTGGAGACGATATTCCTCGACAAAAGGCCGCACCGTCTGTCGGGAGACCGACCGCTCCTGCAGCGCCACCAGGTCGATTTCAATGTCAAAGTGGCCGGCGTTGCAGACCATCGCCCCATCCTTCATGCGGTCGAAGTGCTCGCCGCGAATCACGTGCTTGTTGCCGGTGACGGTGATGAAGATGTCCCCCAGAGCAGCGGCTTCTTCCATCGGCATCACCCGGAAGCCGTCCATCACCGCCTCCAGAGCCCGCACCGGGTTGACTTCCGTGACAATCACCTGGGATCCCATGCCGCGGGCCCGCATGGCCACTCCCTTGGCGCACCAGCCGTAGCCAGCCACCACCACCGTCTTCCCGGCCAGAAGGATGTTGGTACAGCGCAGGATCCCGTCCAGGGTGGATTGGCCGGTGCCGTAGCGGTTGTCGAACAGGTGTTTGGTCTCGGCGTCGTTGACGGTCATCACCGGGAAGCTGAGCACCCCCGCCTTGAGCATGGCCCTAAGGCGCACCAGGCCAGTGGTGGTCTCTTCCGTGGTGCCGATGAGCTCCGACAGTTGCTCCTGACGGTGCTGCACCAGCTCCGCCGTCACATCTCCGCCATCGTCGATAATCAGGTTGGGGCGGTGATCTAGGGCAATCTGGACATGGCGGCGGTAGGTGGCCACATCTTCTCCTTTGAGGGCAAACACCGAAATGCCATGGTCCGCCACCAGGCTGGCGGCCACATCGTCTTGGGTGGAAAGGGGATTGCTGGCAATGAGAACGCTATCCGCCCCCCCTGCTTGTAGAGCCAGGGCCAGGTTGGCCGTTTCGGTCGTAATGTGGCAGCAGGCCACCAAGCGCAGCCCGGCAAAGGGCTTTTCTTGAGCAAAGCGCTCCCGGATCTGGGCCAGCACCGGCATCTCCCGCGCCGCCCACTGGATCCGTTGCTTGCCCAGGGGGGCGAGGTTCAGATCTTTCACTTCATGCTTCGGGAGAGACAGGGTAGCGCTGGTCATCGAGTGTTGCTCCAAACAGGGTCATCGAGAGAGGATAGGGGAACGGAAACTGCAAGCCCCAAAGGGGGCCAGGCAGCCATAAAGATCAGCAAGGATGTCGATAAGCCTGAACTATTCTGCCACAAGGGATCCCCTTTCAGCGCTGGGGCTGGATGTAGGCAACCGCCGCATTGGCGTGGCCGGCTCCGACCGGCTGGGGCTGCTGGCTACTGGCCTGGGGGTGATCCAGCGCCGTTCCCTCTCAGAGGATATTGCCCAAGTGCAGGAGTGGATCCGCCGCCGCCAGGCCACCGTGGTGGTGGTGGGGATCCCCCTTCTGGCGGATGGGTCGGTGGGATCCCAGGCCCGCAAAGTCCAGCGGTTCGTGCGCGCTTTGCAGGTGGCCGTGGATCTTCCCATTGTTACCGTCAATGAATACCTGAGCACCGCGCAGGCGGAGTGGGATCTGCGCGAGGCGGGGATCCCGGCCAAAGCCCAGAAGGGCTTAATCGATCAGCAGTCGGCGGCGGTAATTCTCCAAACTTGGCTGGACGAGCGACGGGCTTCCCTGTCAGAAGTGCCGGCTTGGCAAAGCTGGGGCAACAAAGACTACGCTGGAGAAGTCTAGCCGGGAAAGTTTAAATCAATTCAAGCCCAAGGTGGGCCATCCCTCGTTGCCCCTTCTGCATCAGCAGGGTGTGATTGTTAAGTCGGGGCCTTTCGCGCAACTTTGATAACGTCTGATAACGTCACGTGAACCATCCGAGCATGAATCGCATTTGCATTCTTGGGGGCGGCTTTGGCGGGTTGTACACAGCTTTGGAACTGAGCCGGCAACCCTGGCCAGAACCACCCCAGATCACCTTGGTCGATCGGCAGGAGCGGTTCGTCTTTGCCCCCCTGCTTTATGAGCTGCTCACCGGAGAAATGGAAGACTGGGAGGTGGCCCCCCGTTTTCAAGATCTGCTGCCCCCGGGATCGGTGCAGTTTCGCCGCGGATCTGTCCAGGCCATTGACCCTCAAGCCCGCCGCGTGGAGCTGGAAGATGGGCAAAGCTTGGAGTACGACGCGCTGGTGCTGGCGCTGGGGGGAGAAACCCCTCTGGAGAGCGTTCCGGGAGCGGCGGAGTTTGCTTTTCCCTTTCGCACCCTGGCAGATGCTCAGCGGCTGCGCGCCCACCTGAAGGCGTTGGAAGACCGGGATCCGGCTCAGCCTGTGGCTCTGGCCATTGCAGGAGCAGGGGCTAGTGGCGTGGAATTGGCCTGCAAATTGGCGGATCGGCTGGGCTGGCGGGGACGGATCCGCCTCATCGAGTTGGGATCCCAAATCTTGTCCGGCTTTGCTCTCTCCAGCCGGGAGGCGGCCCAAGAGGCGCTGGCCCAACGGCGGGTGCAGGTGGAGTTGCAAACCAAGGTCTTGGGCATCGAGGCCCTTGGCGAGAACGGCGCCCCTCCCTTCCATCTGCAGCTGCAACGGCTGGAGACCCAGGAGATCGCCACAGATCTTGTGGATGCTGTGCTGTGGACTGTCGGAACCAGACCGGCAGCGGTGATTGCCAATTTGGATCTGCCCAAAACGGAGCGGGGACGGCTACAGGTTTTGTCCACCCTACAAACCCCCACCTTCCCAGAGATCTTTGCCTTGGGAGATGCAGCAGCGGTGGTGGATGCGGAGGGCAAGCCGGTGCCGGCCACAGCCCAAGCGGCTTTTCAACAGGCCGGTTATTGCGCCTGGAACCTGTGGGCTTTGCTCACCCAGGAGCGGCCTCTCTTGCCCTTTCGCTACTTTTCTCTGGGGGAAATGCTCAGCCTGGGGGTGGATACGGCGGTGCTTTCTGCCCTTGGCGGCCTCACACTGACCGGCCCCCTGGGCTATTTGGCCCGGCGAACTGCCTATTTGGTGCGCCTGCCCACACTGGAACACCAGCTCAAGGTGGGATGGAATTGGATCACCCGCCCCCTGTGGCAAGGGCTGCTGGCCCGCTAGGATCCCTGTAACTGGCAAGAGCGCTCGTAGGCCGCTCGCACTGCCTGCATCAGGGCTCCCCGCACCCCCGCCTGCTCCAAGGCTTGGATCCCGGCAATGGTCGTCCCCCCTGGACTGGTGACCCGGTCTTTGAGAACGGCAGGGTGCAGATTTTCTTGCTGCAAGAGGGCAGCAGTACCCGCCAAGGTCTGCAGGGCCAACTGGGTAGCAATGGGACGCGGCAGCCCCACCTGTACCCCTCCGTCGATCAGCCCTTCCAGAATCACCGCCAGATACCCCGGCCCGGAACCCGAAAGTGCCGTCACCGCATCCATCTGGCTTTCGGCCACCGTCACCACCTCGCCCACCGCGCGAAACAGCTTCTCCACCTGCTCCACCTGCATAGGCGTCACCCCTGGCCCGTAGCTGATGGCCGTTATGCCCGCCCCCACCAGCGCCGGCGTGTTGGGCATCGTGCGCACCACCTTTTGTTTGGGAAAAGCCTGCTGCAACTGCTGCAAGGGGATCCCGGCCATAATCGAGATCACCAGCTCTGTGGCGGACAGCCGGCCCATCTCAGCCACCACTGTCGGGAAGAGCTGCGGTTTAACGGCCAGAAACAGAATCTCAGACTCTCCCGCCTGGGATGGAACCGCCAACAATCGGAAAACCAGCTCATGCTGCAGGGCCACAGCCTTATCCAGATCAGGCTCCCGCAAGGCCACCTGCGCTGCGGGATAAACTCCCACAGCCACCCAACGCCGCAGCAGGGCGGATCCCATGGCTCCACCCCCGATAACACTTAGCAGTGGCCGCTCCATAACGACTAGTGCTGGCCCACCGCCTGCAAATGCTCATAGCTGCTGGGCCAGAGGGGGGTAGGGCTTTGCAAAGGGCGCTGCAGCGGCTGCACCACTTGGCTACTGGGGGTGGAAACCATCACCGTGCTGGGGGTGAACAAAAAAATGTTCTCTCCGATGCGCTCTTGGTGGCCATCGATGGCGTAGGTGCCGCCGGCAACGAAATCCACAGAGCGCTGCGCCTCAGCGGGATCCATTAGGGTCAAGTTCATGATCACCGTCTTGCGCTCCCGTAGGTACTGGATAACCTGAGCCATCTCATCGAAGCTGCGCGGCTCCATCACCACCACTTCACTGGTGGGTGGGTTTACGCCCGGTAATCCAATCACGTTGCTCCCCATACTGCCCCCTGCTGAGCGATCCCGATGCTGACTGCGCCGATGGCCCCGCGACTCTTCTCGACCGGCAGAGCCCTCCCCCGCTTCCACTCCCCGTTGCCGCCGCCCTCGCGGAAGGGTACTCACTTCCTCCTCTTCGGGGGGAGCAGCCGGTTGGGAACGGCGTCCCTCGTAGAGCAGTTGGTAATCATCCTGCCCTTCCATTTCAGAGTACTCCTCCAGGCCGTCCACGGGATCATTCAGACCCACAAAATCTCTTACCCTGCTCCAGATTCCATTGACATTCATATGTATGCACATCCTCACTACAGGTCATGGGTTTACGGCGAGCATAGGATTCAGGCTCTTGATTGGATCCTGAGTGGCTCACTCAAGCTAGGGGGCGTCCTTTTATTCTCGGTCAAAGTCTTTCATCGGTCAAAGTCTTTCAATAGGCTGAGACAGGGTTTGCTCAGGAAGCTGCCGAAGCAGGTGGGGGCTAACGTAGGTTAACAAAACCCCATTGATTCGACGACTAGAGTTTACCCACGAAGAAGTGAAGATGTCATCTCACTTGCCAAGCCGTTGTTTGGCAGGATTGAACTCTGCTCCCCGTCTGGATTGAGCCCACGTTAACGGAAGTAACGCAAATGATTACAAATTTCCCCAAAATTTCCCCAATAAGGCAAATCCTGGGCGGGATCCCCCCACTTTTGATTATCCAAGCCGAACTCTCGCCCCAAAGGTGCCCCGCAGGGCGACTGGGGAGTTGCACGGCTTTACACAAAATATTTACACAAAAATTTAACGGCTTCACAGAGGTCACATCTATTCCTGCTCGGCGTCGGCAAACAAAGCGCGCCCCAGCCGGATCAAGTTAGAGCCTGCTGCCACCGCCAGGAGGTAATCGTCGGACATGCCCATGGAGAGGGTGTGCACCTGCAGATGTTCATAGCCGCTGCGCTGGATGTAATCGGCCAGTTCGGCCAGCTTGCGAAACAGGTCTAGGGCCGCCTCTGAGCTCAAGCCCAAAGGCAAAATGGTCATCAGGCCCACAATTTGCACCTGCAGCAGTTGGTTCAGTTCGGGGAGGCTCTGCAACAGATCGGGGATGAGCCAGCCGAACTTATTGGGATCCGGAGCCAATTTAACCTGCAGGCAAAGCTTGGGGGTGAGGTGCAGCTCCCAGGCTTTTTGGTTGATCAGCTTGGCCAGGCGCAAGCTATCGACGCTGTCGATCCAGGCAAATTGCTTAAGGGCTGGTTTTACTTTGTTGGTCTGCAGATGCCCAATTAAGTGCCAAACAATGCCGGTCAGATCCTGCAGTTGCCCTTGTTTGACGGCGGCCTCTTGCACTCGACTCTCCCCAAAGTGGCGGATCCCAGCCCGATAGGCGGCGCGGATGTGGTCGGCACTGTAGCCTTTGCTCACTGCCATGATCTCCACATGGTCTGGGATCTGGGCTCGGATGGCCTGAATGCGGCTGTGGATGAGCTGCTCGTCAAGGGGCATCGTCAGGTCAGCAGGCCGGGGATCTCTATCCCCATTCTCGTTCCAATTGGCAACAATGCTCTGGGATAGATTTTTGCAGAACCCAGAGCCAACGGGCTGTCCGCTACCGCTGCCAGGGATCCGGTCGGGAGATGATCACGCGGGTGCCGGGCGCCAGTTTGCGCGCGTAGTCCAACTGCACCACTTCTGGGTTTTGCTTCAGGGCTTCCCCCTGGAGGCGAATGGCTTGGGCTTCTCCTTCTGCCAGGATCACCAATCGTTGTTTTTCCAGCTCTGCTTTTTCCACGAGGAAGCGTTCCCGCTCTTTCTCTTGCTCGGCAATTTGCTTTTGCTCGATGGCCGTTTGGAATTGGTCGGAGAAGCGGACATTGCGCAGCAGCACGTTTTGCAAGATCAGGTCATTCTCAGCAAAAATGCTGGAGAGCTGCCGCTCCACATTTTCCTGGATCTGCTCGCGTTCTTCCGAGAAAACGGCGATGGCGCGGTGCAAAGCCAGTTCATTGCGCACCACCGTCCGCACCTCTGGGCGAATCACTTTGTCCACGTAGGAAGGGCCAATGGTCTGGTGCAGGTGGGCCACTTGGTCGGGATCCAAGCGAAAGCGCACCGAGACATCGAGGGAGATCTGCTGGCCGTCGGCGCTGAGCACTTTCAACGCATCATCCCCCTGGTTTTCGGAGCGTTGGGAGGCCATGGTGTAGGTTTGGGTGCGCACGTCGTAGAAGATAGGCGTTTCCACCAGCGGCAGCAGGAGGTGCAGCCCTTCTCCCAGCGGCTGCGGCTTCAGCCCCGTCAGGGAGTTGAACACCACGGCCCGTGTGCCGGCAGGCACCACCACCAAGCACTGCAGCAAGGTGGCCAAGAGGATCAGCAGCAATGCCCCACCCACCAAGGGAATCCAGGACAAAGCGGGAAGTTCAAAAGCAGGACGACGGGGGTGGGCCGATTTCACAGGTGTGTTACCCAAAAACCTAAAGAACTCGAACAGGTGCCCCGGGGATGGCCGGCCAAGCTCTTCTTGAGCTTAACCCAAGGCCGCAGCCAAGATCTGATAGGCCAGTTTGGCGACCGTGAAGGCGCTGCGGCGATCGGTTTCCCGTTCTCCCGTGACCGACAGCTCGACCACATCGGCGCCGATGATTTGCCGTTGCTGTCCTAGTGCCCGAATCAGCTCCACCGTCTCCCACCAGCCCAAGCCGCCAGGTTCGGGGGTACCGGTGGCTGGCACAACAGCGGGATCCAGCCCATCCACATCCACCGTCAGGTAAACCTGGGGGCCCAAGGTGGCAATCACCTCTGGGATCCACTCCTGGGCTGGCTTGGTGTGCAAGCTGTGGGCAAAAAAGGTGTGCAGACGGCGCTCGCGAATGGTTTGGCGGTCTTCGGCGCAGATGGAGCGGATCCCCACTTGGGTGAGGCGGCTGCCCACTTGCTCCACCACGCGGGCCATGGCAGAAGCATGGGAATAGCGGGATCCCTCGTAGCTATCTCTCAGGTCGCAGTGGGCATCGATTTGCAGGACGTGCAGCTCCGGATAATGGGCCAGGTGGGCAGCAATCAGGGGCCCGCTGATGGAGTGCTCCCCACCAATGGAAAGCAGGAACCGCCCCGGTCTCACCCACTCGGCAGCGCGACGCTGGATTTCGGCCATAGCCAGCTCCTGGGCGGAAGATCCCAGACCTTCCAACTCCACCGGGGGGGCCGTCCAGTAGCGGGAGATCTCTTCCGAGAAGTCGGGGTGAAGAGCTGGCTGGCGATCCCGTACCTCGTCGTAGATCTCCACATAGGCAGAAGCCTGCAACAGCGCCTGAGGGCCTTTGGCGGTGCCTTTGCCATAGGAGGTGGTAGCCTCGTAGGGGACGGGCAGGAGAATTGCTTGGGCCATCTCCGGATCCGGCTCAGGCAGGCCCAGGAAGGGGAAGGGAGAGCGATACATGATGGCTTGCAAGAAGGGATCCCTATTCTATTGAATCTATTGAAGAATTGTGGTGAGCCAAAAGGACTGGGATGATGGGGTAAAGAGGGATCCCTTGTGGGATTGAGGCAAACCCTCTAGACTGAGCAAAGGCTTCCCCAAGCCCAGTTTTAGCAGCCATTTGTTTTCACTCCTCTTAGACTGCCTTTCCACAAGCTGACGAGCCTATGACCACTGCCTCTCACGCTGCTCTTTTCGACGCTCTGGCCCAACGTCGGGCCCTCAAGATCATCAGCGGTCTACAAAACTTCGACCTGCAGTCGGTTCTGAGCATCACCCGCGCCGCCCAACAGGGAGGGGCCACTTGGGTGGATATCGCTGCCAGCCCCGAATTGGTGCAGCGGGTACGCGCCCAGATCGATCTGCCCATCTGTGTGTCGGCGGTGGAGCCGCAGCAGTTGGCCGCAGCCGTACAGGCAGGAGCAGACATGGCCGAGATCGGCAATTACGACAGCTTCTACCCTTCAGGCCGCATCTTCTCCGCAGCGGAAGTCCTAGACCTTACCCGCCGAACCCGCTCTCTTCTGCCCCGCACGCTCTTGTCGGTAACCGTTCCCCACACTCTGCCTCTGAATCAACAGGCAGAATTGGCCGAGAAACTGGAGGATCTGGGAGCCGATCTCATCCAAACCGAGGGCAGCACCAGTGCCGAGCCGGTTCACGGGGGATCCCTGGGCCTGATCGAGAAGGCTGCCCCCACCCTGGCCGCCGCCTATGAAATTAGCCGTGTCGTCTCGGTACCGGTTATCTGCGCTTCCGGCCTCTCGACGGTAACAGTGCGCTTGGCCATTGCTGCCGGCGCTTCAGGTGTAGGGGTGGGCAAAGCTGTCAGCCGGCTCCAGGATGAAGTGGCCATGGTGGCTCAAGTGCGGGCATTGGTGGAGGCCTTGGGAGGATCTCGGATCCCTGCCCTTGTCTAGGTCGATGTCTGACCGGTAAAAGTTGACCCTCTTGCGCCAGCGTGCGCTGGTGCATTTTTTTAGATTTTCTTGGACAAGCAGGGAATAAGTAGGTAAGTAGGGCAGCTGAGGGTTGAGATCAGCCGCTAGAAGTTTTGCTGCTCACAAGTGCTTCACTTTCTTCCGCGTAGAGGTGGCATACCCGGCAATATCCAATTTGCGGCGGTTGCTACACTTGTCGTCCTTGCCTTCCCAGACCAATTCCGTCCGCAGCCGTCGCCCCAGTCATGTTCTGCAAAGATTCCAAGTCCTGAGCCGCATTGGGCAGACATGGTTGACAATGCGAGGGATCCCTTTTTGAACTGTCCATGAGCTGGCAACGCCCAGATAATCGCACCGCTGCTCAATTGCGCCCGGTTTCTTTTGAGCGCCACTTTACCCGCTATGCCCCTGGCTCGGTGTTGGTCAAGTTCGGCCATACCCATGTCCTTTGCACCGCCAGTGTGGCCGAAGAAGTTCCCCCTTTTCTGCAGAACACCGGCCAAGGCTGGCTGACGGCTGAGTACCGCATGTTGCCCGGAGCCACGCAACAACGACAGCCGCGGGAAATGTTGAAACTATCGGGCCGTACTGCCGAGATTCAACGGCTCATCGGGCGCAGTCTGCGCGCCGCCTTGGATTTTCGCAAGCTGGGATCCCGTACCATCACCGTCGATGCCGATGTGCTGCAGGCCGATGGCGGAACGCGCACCGCCGCGATCACAGGGGGCTATGTGGCTCTGCACGACGCCATCACTTGGCTGTACAAACAGGGGGCGCTGGATCCGGCCCAGGGATCCCCGCTGCGGCAGCAGGTGGCGGCCCTTTCAGTAGGAATTGTGCAGGGAGAGGTACTTGTGGATCTGTGCTATGAGGAAGACAGCCAAGCCGAGGTGGACATGAACATTGTTATGAACGAGCAGGGATCCTTCATCGAGATCCAGGGCACTGCCGAAGCCGCCTGCTTCAGTCGCCCGCAACTGCTACAAATGTTGGAGATGGCCCAAGCCGGGATCCAAGAATTGCTACAAGCCCAACGGCAGGCTCTCAATTTAGAAAGATAGAGCCATAGCCGGACCCTAGCCTTGCAATGGTAATCCTTCAAGGCACTGCATATGGGATTGCATGGGTGTATATCCTGGTTGGCAAAGCGGTATTCCCTTGCTGTAAAGGAATGGCCGGGAAAGCTAAGATCAGCCAGTTGTTAAAATAAGTGAGCTCTCTGAAGCTCTCCTTTCGACGGTTTGAGCGTGTGGCTGAGGTGAATCGCTGCTCATTTGGCCTGAAGAAGTTGGCCCGGAGAACGCTGCATGTCCCGTTTTGTGTTCGGCTCGGAGGAACTTGCGCCACTGCTCAGGCAGCAAGGTTGGCGGTTTACCACTGGATATCTGCACATTCACCTCAAGGGACTGGATCCCTCTGAGGGTGCGGAACCCTGGGTGTTGACCTACTACCACGGCAGGCTGTTTTTTTCTGCCGATCAACCCCTCAACACGCAAATCCTGCTGAAACGACTCTCCCGCTTTATTCCTCGCCTCAACTTGGAATGGCCACAGCGGGCCATCTCGGTGGTGCAAGAGCGCTTGATGAAAGACCATTCCTTACCTGAGCTGCTGGAGGCTATCACGCAATTGGGCCTGCTCAAGCCGGGGGAGCTGGAAGATGCCCTGTGGCTCAACCTGCTTACCGATTTCGACCGCTACCTATTCGAACGGGCAGGCACCTGTTACTTTGAGGTGCAGGAGCAGGTCGCCCAAGAGGCCCCCATTGGCGGGTTTGAGTTGGAGCCGCTGCTGCAAGAAGCCGCCCGGCGCCACGATCGCTGGGCAGATTTGAAGGTGGCGATCCCAACTATGCTGGCGGTGCCGGTGGTCAATTGGGAGCGAGTCAACCGCTATCGCATCACCGATGAGCAACGACAGAAGCTCCACGCTCTCACCAAAGATGGCCAGTCGCTGGAAGCAATCGCCAAGAAGCTGTGCCGGGATCGGCTGGAGGTGGCCAATCTCTTTGCCTCCTGGGCGAAAAAAGGTTTGGTCAGCCTACAAACACCCCAAGAGCTGCTGCAGACCAAGCGCCACAACCCGATAACCATCTTGGCGGTGGACGACAGCGTGGTGATGCAGGAAATCCTACGGCAGTATTTGCCCAACTATCAGGTGATTACAACGGGCAACCCCGCCGAGGTGCTTCCTTTGTTGTTTCAGCATCGGCCCCACCTGTTGTTGATGGATATCGCCATGCCGGGGATCGATGGTCTAGAGCTTTGCCGCATTGTGCGCAGCTTAGAAGAGTTTAAGTCCCTTCCCATCCTGATGGTTACCGCTCGCGATGGTCTGCTGGCCCGCATCCGCGGCAAATGGTCGGGGGCAACCGCCTACTTGACCAAGCCCTTCAACGAAAGTCAGCTTAATGCAGAGGTGAAGCGGCTTCTGGCCCAACAGCCGCCTGCCCACAGACAAAATCCTCTGTCGGTTCAGGGAGGCAGAACAGGTCATCCTGCCCTGTTTCAGGGATCCCCCAATCCCCTTGAGGATCAAGCGAAAGCATAATATCCCCCTAGGCTTATCCCCATCACCATCAGCTTTCCTGTCAGAACTAACGAAAATTTTGTGTTAGACAAGAAATCAACCCAAGAGATCATAACCTGTCTGGGCCGACTGTCGATGTCAGAAGAAGTGCGCACGCTGTTGGGTCGCTTTCTCTTCAGTGGCGACGCCTTTTTTAAGAAGGTAGCGGCTTTGAGTGGAGGAGAAAAAGCCCGCTTGGCGTTGGCGAAAATGCTACTTCAGCCGGCCAACCTACTGATTTTGGATGAGCCCACCAACCACTTAGATATCCCGGCCAAAGAGATGCTGGAAGAAGCTTTACAGCATTACGATGGCACGGTGATCCTTGTTTCTCACGACCGCTACTTTATCTCAAAAGTGGCCAACAAGATTGTAGAGATTCGCAACGGAGAGTTGGTCGCCTACCAGGGCAACTATCACTACTATCTAGAAAAGATCGCTGAAGAGAAAGAGAAAGCCCGACAAGAGCGAATCGCTGCCGAAAAACGAGCCAAAGAGCGAGAAAAACAGAAAGCCAAAAAGGCAGCCGGCAAAACCTAAGGAGCCAAAGCAATGTTTACGGGTCTGGTTCGAAGTTTGGGCACAGCCCAGTTGATCAATTCTTCACAGCTACGGGTTACCTGTCCCCGGTTGCAACCTCAGTTGGCCTATGGAGATAGCGTGGCGGTGGACGGCCTTTGCCTGACGGTGGTGGAGATTCTGCCCGATGGATTTTTGGCCGATGTTTCGCCGGAAACCCTGCGGCGCTCGACTTGGGGCCAGGGATCCCTCGGCCCGCGCACAGTCAACCTGGAACCGGCGCTGCGGGTAGGAGACAAGTTAGGGGGGCATTTTGTCAGCGGCCATATCGATGGGGTGGGGCAACTGTGGGATCAAGCCGCCACTGGCAACGCCTGGGAGCTGAGCTTCAAGGTTCCTGAAGAGATCGGGCGTTACATCGTACCCAAGGGCAGCGTGGCGGTGAATGGGGTGAGCTTGACCATTGCTGAGGTGCGCCAAGGGGGCTGCTGGTTCAAGGTGGCTGTGATCCCCCAAACCTACCGCGAGACCAACCTTTCTCAGCTCCAAGTTGGGGATCCCGTCAACATAGAGGCGGATATTTTGGGCAAGTATGTGGAAAAATTGCTGGGCTTGCTGCCCCCCGAGAGCAGCGTTTCTCTGGAGTTTCTGGCCGAGCATGGCTATATCTAGGTACCTTTCCCATGATCCACCCCGAGGAAGTTGAGCGCCTGCGCGGCGTAAATGTTTATCTCATTGGGATGATGGGCAGCGGCAAATCCACCGTGGGATCGGAGCTGGCAGCCCAGTTGCGCTTTCAATTTTTCGACACCGATGGTCTGGTGGAGCAGGTGGGGGGTTCTTCCATCGCTCAGATCTTCGCCGAGCATGGGGAAGCCTACTTCCGGGATCTGGAGACGCAGGTGTTGGCCCAGTTGAGCAGCTACACCCGGTTGGTGATCGCCACAGGCGGCGGCATTGTGTTGCGCCCCAAAAATTGGAGCTACTTGCACCATGGCCTCACCGTTTGGCTGGATGCGACCCCCGAGCTGATTTGGCAGCGGCTCAAGCGGGATCCCGGCCAACGCCCTCTGCTGCAAACCCCCGACCCCCAAGCTACCCTGTACAAGCTGATGCAAGAGCGAGAGCCGTTCTACGCCCAAGCCGATGTGCGGGTGCCCATCCGGTCAGAAACTAGCCCGCCCCAGTTGGTTGAACAGATCTGGCAAGCCATTCGCGCCCGCTTGCGAGATGGGATCCCTTCCTAGCCACCTCATGCCCATTACAAAAAACAAAAAGGGATCCCTTGGGGGATCCCTGAACTCTTCAATACTCAAGTGGATTACTTAAGATTCGCCGGGAGCGGATCCCTGACGCAGCCAGGGTAGCTTCCTTTAGAGCGCGTTGCCGCGGGGGAGGACTTCTTCAGGGAACTCAAAGCGCTCATGGGGCTGGTCCTGCGGCGCCATCCACGCCCGAATCCCCTCGTTCAGCAAAATGTTCTTCGTGTAAAACGTCTCAAACTCAGGGTCTTCCGCTGCCCGCACCTCCTGACTGATAAAGTCATACGCCCGCAGGTTCAGCGCCAACCCCACTACCCCAATGCTCGACATCCACAAACCCGTCACCGGCACAAACAACATGAAAAAGTGCAGCCACCGCTTGTTGGAAAACGCTATCCCAAAAATCTGGCTCCAGTACCGGTTCGCCGTCACCATCGAGTAGGTCTCCTCCGACTGCGTCGGCTCAAAAGCCCGAAAGGTGCTGGCCGCATCCCCATCCTGAAACAGGGTGTTCTCCACCGTCGCCCCGTGAATGGCACACAGCAGCGCTCCACCCAAAACGCCAGCCACCCCCATCATGTGGAACGGGTTCAGCGTCCAGTTGTGGAACCCCTGGAAAAACAGCAAAAAGCGGAAAATCCCCGCCACCCCAAAGCTGGGCGCAAAAAACCAGCTGCTCTGCCCCAGCGGGTAAATCAAAAACACGCTCACAAACACCGCTATCGGCGCGCTAAACGCAATGGCGTTGTAGGGCCGCACCCCCACCAGCCGGGCAATCTCAAATTGCCGCAGCATAAAGCCAATCAGCCCCAGCGCTCCGTGCAGGGCCACAAAGGTCCACAGCCCCCCAATCTGGCACCAGCGGGTGAAGTCCCCCTGGGCTTCGGGGCCCCACAGCAGCAGCAGGCTGTGCCCCATGCTGTCGGCGGGGGTGGAGACGGCTACGGTCAAAAAGTTGCACCCTTCCAGGTAGGAGCTGGCCAACCCGTGGGTGTACCAGGAAGTTACAAAGGTGGTGCCGGTGAGCCAGCCGCCCAGGGCTAGGTAAGCGCAGGGGAACAGCAGCAGCCCGGACCAGCCGATAAACACGAATCTGTCACGCTTGAGCCAGTCATCGACGATGTCGAACCATCCTCGCTCCTGACGCACGCGCCCTACCGCTATGGTCATAGGACGTCTCTCCAGAACAATGACGACGAATAAAGTGCAATACAGCAGCGCCCACAACAGTTCTGAGCAGCACTGTCCTTCCATCTTACGAAAAATCAATAAGTTGCAACATAACCTCAAGATGAGGCGCTGCATCAGCTCATCCGGCGCAGGGATCCCTTGTGTTTTAGGATGGGAAGGGTTTTGGCTGAGGGCAACTGAGCCGGGATCCGTTCGCGGCGGTGGAGTAGAGCCCACAACACCAGGGAGGGCAGCGTGGTTCAAGCCAGGATTTTGTTCGCAGCGGCAGAGGCAGCACCTCTGGCCAAGGTGGGGGGCATGGCGGATGTGGTGGGATCCCTGCCTGTCGTTTTGCGCAAGCTGGGGCAGGATGTCCGCATCATCATGCCTCTGTATGGCTTTCTCTGGGACAAGTTCGGCCAGGAACCAGGGCAATACCCCCGCTCGAAAGATCCCATCTGGTCTAAACAGGTCATGGGTCAGGTGGCCGATATTTACGAAAGCGTTTTGCCCGGCACCGATGTGCCCCTCTACTTGGTCAGCCACTACTGCTTTGCTCCCCACCGCATCTACTACGGCGAGGACGAGTTCTGGCGCTTCACCTTTTTTGCCAACGCCGTAGCCGAATTTGCCTGGACTTACTACCCCTGGAAACCCAACATCATCCACTGCCACGATTGGCACACCGGCATGATCCCGGCCTGGATGCACCAAGCTCCCGATATTGGCACGGTGTTCACCATCCACAACCTGGCCTACCAAGGGCCCTGGCGCTGGCAACTGGAGCGCATGACCTGGCTGCCCTGGTATTTTTCTGCCCACAACACCATGGCTGCCGGGATCCTCTACGCCGACCAAGTGAACACCGTCTCGCCCACCTACGCGATGGAGATTCGCACCCCTCTACATGGGGAAGGACTGCAGGACTTGTTGGCCTGGAAAGGGGAACGGTTGCGAGGAATTTTGAATGGGATCGACATCGACAGATTTGATCCCCGCACCGACCCAGACCTAGAAGCCAATTTCAGCATCGATGATCTCAGCGGGCGGGCGGCCAACAAAGCCACGCTACAGGCCAAGTTGGGCTTGACCGTCAACCCAGATACCTTTCTGATGGGCATGGTGGCCCGTTTGGTGGAGCAAAAAGGGATCGACTTGCTCATCCAAGCCCTGGATCGCTTCCTGGACTACAGCGACGCGCAATTCGTTTTGCTGGGAGGCAGCGGCGAAGCCTACTACGAAGGGCGGATCCGGGAGATGGCCGAGCGGCACCCGGGCAAAATGGCCTACCAAAAAGGCTACCAACCCAAGCTGGCCCAGTTGATCTACGGGGGGGCAGATGCGTTTTTGATGCCCAGCCGCTTTGAGCCCTGCGGCATCAGCCAGATGATCGCCATGCGCTATGGGTGTGTGCCCATTGTCCGCCGCACGGGGGGGCTGGTGGATACCGTCAGCCACCACATCCCCAGCAAGGGGATCGGCACCGGCTACTGCTTTGACCGCTACGAAGCCCTGGACTTCTACACCTGTCTGGCGCGGGCTTGGGAAGCCTTCCAGCACAAAGAAACTTGGCAAGCGCTGCAGAAGCGGGGCATGGCCAGCGATTTCAGTTGGCACCGCTCAGCGCTGGAATACCTGCGCATGTATGAGCTGATTCTCAACCTACCGCTGCTGCCGGAAAAGCCTCCAGAGCCACCCAACTCGCCCAGCTCTTCTCCGCCCAAGCTCAAGAAGCCCATCTCCTCCCAGCCTCGCTCCAAAAGGATCCCTGAGCTGCAGCAAAGGCACGAGGAGTAGGGTAGAGTGGAACGGGTCAAAAAAGGTTTTGGGGGTTACCCGCACATGATTGGACGACGTCCTACTGTTGCTTCCCAAGGCTGTCGCCAGGACGCCATCGCACAGGGGCTCAGCCTTCTGCGCCGTTCTTGGGCGCGGTTGGTTTTCGGCGTACTGCTCGGCCTTGTCCTGGGCATGGGCTCCACCTTCTGGGCCACTGCTCAGCAGCTCCCCACCGGGCAACAGCTTATTCCCAATCCGCAGCAGTTTCGCGCCCTAGAGCAGCCCAGCAGCGCCCTCAGCGCATTGCGAGCCGAACAACTGGCCGCCGAAGCCAATGCCGCCATCCAAGCGCAAAACTACGACCAGGCTGTCGAGCTGCTGCAGCAGGTGTTCAACGCCTACAACCAGCGCTCCAACTACCACCAAGATCTCTCCCGCGCCTTCGCCGGGATCCAAAACCGCATCTCCGAAGAACAGCGGGAGCTGGCCCGTGTTGCCGCCCAAGCCCGGGATCAAGCCGCCTACGATTTGGCCGTGGTCTATCGCGCCGCCGGGCGACCGGAAGAGGCTGTGGGCTGGCTGATCCAGGTCATCAACAGCCAGGGCCCAACCCGCGAGCTGGGCACCCAAGCCTATCAGCAGCTCTTGGAAATCGGCTTCGTCAGCACTCCCTTCCCCAGCTAGAGCTGCTCTTCCAGATGGCGATAGAAGGCGAGGGCCGTTTGCCCATAGGTTCGTTGGTCAAAGCGCAGCAGGGATCCCACCTGGTCTGGTAGCTTCTGGCCGCTGCGATGCTCGACGATCAAGGTTCCGCCTGGCTTCAGCAGGGGTGGGATCAGGGGCAGCAGAGGGGCATACAGACCCGCCGCGTAGGGGGGGGCAAAATAGACGTAGTCAAAGGGATCCAAACCCAGCCCTCGGCTGAGCAGCTTGCGGGCATCCCCCTGAATGACCTGGAAAGATTGCCCCGGCTGCGCCACCTTGGCCCAGTTGGCTCGGATGATGCGGCAGGCAGGGGCGGCAATCTCGATCCCGGCCACAAAAGCGGCCCCCTGACACAGAGCTTCTGCTCCCACCGTACCGGCCCCACAGCACAGATCCAGCCAGCGACAGCCTTCCACCTGCCCTTGCAAGATGTTGAACAAGGCCTGCCTCACCCGGCCAGGTGTGGGTCGGGTGCCCAAGCCAGCGGGAGTTTGCAGCGCTCGTTTGCCGCTGATGCGCAGGCTCATGGGATCCCTTCAGGGGCTAGGCGTGGCCGGCAACTGGCCGGTCAACCCACTGCGCTGGGCGGCGCGATCCCGCTCCATCTGGATTTGCTCCACCAAAGGTTGGGGCAGTTGGGCGGAAGCTTGCAGGGCCTGATCGAAAAGGGGGACGGCCTCTCGGTCTTGCCCTTTGGAAACCAGAATTTGCGCCTTGAGGTAGTAAAGCTCGGGGTTGCTGCAAGAAGCAGCAATGGCTCGATCCACCGCCTCCAGCGCCTCGTCAAAGCGCTGCATATCCCGGTAGGCCAGAGCTTGGCCGCGGTAGGACAGATAGTCAGGCGCTGCCATCCGAAACTGATTTAGAGCCTTCTCCCGGTAGGTCAGCAGCAAATCCATGTAGCCGTTGAGCAGATTGAGCTCCGGATCGCTGCTGTCCACTGCTTGGGCGGCCCGAATGGAAGCAAACAATTGATTGAGGGTGGGCAGAGCTTTGGGCAAACCGATGACCACCCCATCTCGCACCACTATGTTGGCTGCCTCCAGCCCATAGCCCACGCCCTCATAAAGGTTGCCCCGCAGGGGATCCGTCTTTTTCAACTCGGCGGCCACCTGTCGGGTTTGAGTGGCCAACTGGGCAAATGCTTCCAGGTCTCCCTCCTGATAAGCCAGCGCCGCCAACAGGGCATAGACCATCGGCTCTTCGGGGGAGGCCTTCTTGGCCATTTCCAGTTTTTCCCGGCTCTGGCTGTAGCGGCCTGCACAGAAGAACTCTTCAAAAGCTGCCGCCACCTCCGGCCTGATGGGGCGGGCATTGTCCCCGCTGCGGAAGGGATCCTGCGCCCAAACGGGCAGAGCGGATCCCCACACCCAACAAATCACCCCCAGCAGTTTGCCCAGCCTGCTCATTTTGCCGATACTCATCCCCAGTGCCTCAACTCCCACCCCCATCTAACCCTCTCTTCAGCGCAGCAGTTGGGCAATCGAAGCAATAGCGGCATCTTGAACCAACTCATTGGGCTCATAGGCCAGAAGATCGTGCAAGGGACCCAAGGCGCGCGGATCCCCAATTTGGCCGAGGGCACGGGCCGCCGCCTCCCGCACCACCGGCTCATCGTCCGCAAGCTTGGTCAGCAAAGCCGGCACCGCCTCCACCACCCGCATTTGCCCCAACTGGTAGATGGTTTGCAGTTGAGCCTCCAGAGGGGTTGCTGCCGCTGGGAAAACAGAGCTGTACATGGAAATGCCCGCAGAACCGTCGGAGGAGTAGCCGCCATAGGCCATCGAGATGGCCGAGAGAGCCTGCAACGCCTCTAGGGCACGAGATCGCTCTGCCCCGCTCATCTGGGGCAATTGAGCCACCAGATCATCAAAAGCTTGCTGCACAGGATCGACAGCCGCAACCTGTTGGGCAATGCGAGTTAATTGGCGATCCGCCTGCACCTGCTGCCAAGACTGGAACGCTGCCAGACCTGCCACTATCAAAGCCGCATCTGCCAGAATGGCCAGCAGCGCCATTCCTCCCCAAATCTTGCTGCGACGGCTGAGCCTTCGCATTTGCTTATCCACATAGACAAAGGCTTGGTGCTGCCGTTCCCAAAAGTCGGGGGCCACCTGCAGAGTTTGGGCGCTCAGATCGGGAGACAGAAGGTTTTCCTCGCGGGCTACCTCCAGGCTCTGTAGCCTCTGATTCAAGCGAGAAAATTGTTTCGTCCAGAGCCAAGTAAACATCAGGTCACGTCCTCTCTCCAAGCCTGCCAATGAGAACCAAGTCCTGCTGACACGACATCATGTGGCCTGTGCTGGCATCTAATCTAGCGTCAGGCAAGGTTGGCCCACTTTCCCTCGCGATCCCAGGGGGGAGCTTATGCGACAGGATAACAAAAGCGTCGGCTCCCCACCACCGGTCTTTACCCCAGAATCGCAGGATACCTCTCATCATGGAGAGGCCGACGAAGGATACAGAGAGGTTGGCTGCACTTGCGACCGAGAGAACCCGAAGGCCACCGCGTCGAGCTTCTCGACACCCGGCTGACCGCTTGATCCATTCTGCCGCTGCCTGAGGAGATGCCATGACCACTGCCCTCGCCCCCCGTAAAACCCACACTTCAGAGGAATACTTTGCCCTGGAAGCTGAATCAGAGGCCACAGGCGGGATCCGCCGTGAATTTCGCAATGGGGAAATTATTGAGATAACTGGCGGCACACCCATTCATAGCCAACTGATTACCAGTGTCAATGCCCTACTTTGGCTTAAGCTAAGAGGCAAGGGTTTTTCCGTTTTTTCTAGTGATCTCAGACTTTACATACCTGCCTTCGAACAATATGTCTATCCCGATGGTATGGTGATCCAAAACCCAGTTCAGCTTAAAGAAGGGCGCAAGGATACTGTCACTAACCCTATCTTAATTGTGGAAGTGCTCTCGCCTGCCACCGAAAGCTACGATAGAGGAGCGAAGTTTGCTGCCTATCGCTCTCTCCCAACTTTACAGGAGTATCTGCTAATTGACCAAGCTCGAATCAGTGTAGAACACTACCGCTGCCAGGGAAATGTCGAGTGGATCTTCAGGGACTACCATGCCCTGGATGATGTTGTTACGCTGCCATCTGTCAACATCACTTTTTCCCTGGCAGACATTTACGGTGATATTGAATTAGAGCAAGATTCAAATGCAACACGCTCCTGACAAGAACCTACTCCCCCACTTGAAACGTAGATGAGGCAAGTTGGGAATGCCTGAAGTGATTCTGCTAGATATCTATATCCGGCTCTGGCTAGGGTTACACGGCTATGCCATAAAAGACTATTAAAGGATGAGATGGGCGACAATGTTTGCAGAAGTATCTAGGGCGTTTTAACTCATTCAAGGGAGGAAAAACTATGACTGCTACCTATGCTGTTTCTTCTAAGCCAATGACTTTTGCTGAGTTTCTGGAGTGGAAACCTAACAGACGATACGAACTACACAACGGAGTTGCGGTTGAGATGCAACCCACAGGGAAACATGATGAAATCAGTGGTTTTCTTGCCATCGAATTGGCATTAGAAATCCGCAGGTGCAACCTCAACTATTTTCTAGGTCGGGACACCTTGATCAAGGCGCCGGAAGGCGATACTGCCTACACTCCTGATGGGGTGGTGATTGACCGTACCGCCTTGGCCAGAGAACCCCTGTGGCAGAAATCCTCGACGCTCATCCACGGAACCTCTATTCCTCTTGTCATTGAAATTACCAGCAACAACTGGCGAGATGACTACTGGCATAAGCTGAGTGACTACGAGACGTTAGGTATTGCCGAATACTGGATCGTTGACTACCAAGCGTTGGGGGGTCGTCGGTACATTGGCGAGCCGAAGGTTCCCACAATCTCGGTTTTCCAACTGGTCAATGAGGAATATCAGGCGCAATTATTTCGGGGCAATGACCGGATTCGCTCTAAAGTTTTCCCTGAATTAAACCTCACGGCTGAGCAGATTTTTCGGGCTGGAGCCTAGCATGGTCAAGGCACTTCCGCCCGTATTAACTCGTGGTCAGAGGCAACTTTTTCCAGCCCATTGGCAGAAGCATATCGAATTGGCTGATATATGGCTACCACCCTTCTGAAAGACGTTCCACAATATCCCGACGGGACAACACCTTTTCGCAGGTCTCCTATCTTGGGCCTTTGGGTTCAACTGTGCTTGCGTAGCGCAGCTCAAAAGCGTTGGCCTGTTTCTTGCGCTCTGTAAACTCCTGCAATTTGGCCTCCAGAGTTTCGATATTCTCAATCCACTCATCTTCGATAGTATCGGGCAAAGAACCGAACAAGTCGTAGCGATCTTTCATCCGCTGAGAAAGCACCTCGTATACCTTTTCGTCGTGGGTACCGTGGTACACCAGGTTGAGCATGTCCACACGGTCGCGGGTCTGACCAAAGCGCTTGATCCGCCCGATGCGCTGCTCTAGGCGGGAAGGATTCCAAGGGAGATCAATGTTGATCAGCGTGCCCAAAGTTTGGAGATTCAGACCTTCACAAGCAGCATCGGTGGCCACCACCAGCCGAATGGTACGCTCTCGCACGGCTCTCTTGATATCTTCCCGCTCTGCGCTCCGCCATTCTCCGGCAAAAAACAAACCCGACTTGTGGGCGCCTGCATAGAGAGCCACACTTTCTTGAGGCAGACGTTGGCTCAGGTTGTTGGCCACCCAATGGGCGGTATCAAAATACTGGCTGAAAATGATGCATCCCAAGTCCAGCCAGTGTCGTTCCTGTAGGAAATAGAGGACGGCATCGAGTTTGGGATCCGTGCTCTTTTGGCTCAAGACGCTAACAATGCGCTCCAAATGGGCATATTCTGCCTCTAAAATCTCTGGAAGGTTGTCTAACAGCCAATCTTCTTCTCCGTCCTCCTCAAAAAAACGCCGCTTTTCCAGTAGTTTCTGAGCCGTAGATAGGCCGCTGGCAATACTGGAGCAGATCCGGCTTTGCATGATGCTTTTCATAAACCCAGCGGATTGGGTACGCTGTCTCAAAGCCCTAGCAAAATCTTGGGCAGCTTCATAGGCCACATCAAATTCGGGAGAAGTGAGCAAACCCAGCCCACAGAACATGGGCAATTGCTCTCCCTCGCTCGGCCAAATATCGACGGCAATCCGCTCAAGCAAGCCCAATTCTTCCAAGGTAGAGCGTTTTCGCAATACGGTATGGCGCAGAATTGGGTTGTGTCGCTGGAAAAAAGTCAGCCCCTGTTGGCGCTCTTCCAGGGCATCTCGCAGTTCTTGGCGGGTGAAGTCCTCCAATTCCGTCAGGGGCTTATCTGTGAAGTGTTGACCTTTGAAGAGCTTCAGATCGCTGCGGATGTGGTCAAACAAGGGATCCTCAACAGATGGCGGCAGAGGATTGCGGAGCAAATTCCAGGCAAAATGCTCGTCGGTCACTGCTTGTTGTCCTGTCAAGATGGGCAGGATCCTTTGCGTCTGCTGCCACAACTGCTGATGCCGTCGTCCCAACACATGCTCGGCACCGCTGTTGAGCACTCCCAGCAGATCCCACAGTTCCTCAACATGGGTTTGGATGGGGGTGGCTGTGCCCAAAAGGACGTGCTTGGACTGCGTGGCCGCCTTGCCCATAAAGTCCAAGAGATTGTTGGGTTTGGGATCCCTTACCGTGACACCACGGGTACAGCGGGCGCGGTGGGCCTCATCCAGGACAATCGTGCCAAAGCGTCGTTCCAAAAGGCATTGGGCTTCGGGGGCATTGTGAAAGATGAGACCCGTAGAAACAATACCAATTTGATAGGGGCAACGGCCAATACCTTCAGCACCCTTGGTTTTGATGATGTGCCCATTGGCATCTTGCCATACCTTGCGGTTGGAGAGCCACACAGCAGAGGGAATGCCCAGTTTATCTTTGAGTTCCACTTGCCACTGCTGGCAGAGGGTAGCCGGACAAAGAATTAAGGCTGGCCCATCTTCCAAAAGGCACGCCACCATCGCCGCAACCGCCAAAGACAAGGTTTTACCCAGCCCCACTTCATCTGCCAGAATGAGTCGCACTGCACCATACAGCTCTCGGTGTTCCAGGAACATTTCCACAAACGACTGCTGCCATGGTTTGAGAACCTCACCCCGGCGATAGAGAGGGGCTTCCACCAATGCGGCTCCAGGAACATCGACAGGTTGCAAGTCTTGAAGAAATACCTCTACCTTGCGAGATAATCGCCCCACCTCTTCCACAATCGCTTCTGGCAGAGGAACACTCCGTTCCCACAGGTACTGAAACTCCGCTTCGACCCAAGCAACCCCTTCTGGCGACTGGTCTTCCCAGACAATTTCGTAATGCTCTTGCCATCCCTGCCGCGTTTCGTTGAGGCTGCCGATAAAAGCAGATTTGGTGCCATCTCTTGCCTCAATAACACCTGCTTTGCCGTGGAGAAAGGGGGCATCTGCGGCTGACACCACTCGCACTTCCACTTTGCCGCTTTTGAGGATTTCGTAAAGTTGACGGTAGCGGGGGCGCTGTAATAGACTGGTGATCAATTCTCCTTTCTCTTCGTTCCATTTTTCTTTGAGCGCCATTTCTCTGGCCTGGCGGGAAGCTTTGCCGATGGCAATATCCCAGGGATCCAAGTCGCTGTTACAGACGATCTGCACCTGCTCGATGTGTGTAATCTCTTCAGTCACCAATTCAAAAATAGAAGAGCGAAAGTACCCAGCAATGCGCTTGTAGGTGCGTGCCTTTGCCAGGCGATCTTTGAGAAAGACATGGCTGAGCCGCTGCTGGCGGGAACTGAAACGGCGTAGGAAAGAAGTGCTGGACATGGCGGGCTGGGGTAAAATTGTAACAATACTCTAGCCTTAAAATGAGCAGCCGAAGGCGCAAGCAGCGTCTTTGCAGAATAAGCTGATCAGCGCAAGGTAGCCATGTCAACCGTACAAGAGTCTGCAGGCTTTCAGGGCAGAGAGAAGCGCAGCATAGGAATATCCGAAGCACAAGCGCGGCTTATTCAAGAGAAAATTCAATCCGTCTTTGGCTCGGATCTGTGGGCTATTGTTGTCTATGGATCCCGCGCCAATAATTCATGGGTTCACGGCTCTGACCTCGATTTATTAGTAATTGCAGAGAATATACCCGATTGCAGAAGCAGAGATGACTTACTGCTTCCTACCTGCAGGGATCTAGAAAAACTTCTTGGCTTGGAGATAAACTTTATCTTGCTAAAGCCCACAGAGCTATGCAGGCCAGCCAGCTTGACTTATGAAGTGGCTACCAACCACCACATCATCTATGAAAAGCAGAACTGCATCACGCAGATCAGGGATATAGTCAATCAACTCATCTGTGACAGTTTAATTACGTATAAAGTATGCCGGGGGATCCCCTATTGGGTGAATAACGATGAGAAAGAAATTAGCAAAAGACTACTATCAAAGGGCTAATTATCGCATCCAAGCGTTGTCATTCTTCTATGAGGTTGGCGATTACGCTGATGTAGTTCGGATGTGCCAAGAAATTATTGAGTTATTCATCAAAGCTTGCCTAATCATTAAGGGAATAAACTACGGCAAAACCCATGACCCTGGTGGCCAAGTAGCAGAAAATAGAGAACGGTTCCCAGAGCTTTCTGACGAGGAAATAGCCTTGCTGGAAAACATATCATTTGAGATGCGCAAAGATAGGGAGTTGGCTTTTTATGGAGCTGTAGATATTGTCCCCTTGGAATACTACAAACAAAAAAATGCGGACAAGGCTATAGCTTATGTTAACCAAATAAAGTCGATTGTTGAGAAATACTTTAACTCAGATGCTGAGCTTGAAGGAAGCCCTGACAATACAACTTGTGAGTGAGTTAATCCTATAACTTCTTCTTCAACCCAAGCGTTCATTTCTGATAAGGGCGAGCAAGATCCCGGCGGCTGAGGACTCTTCTGGATAGCGGTGTTCTCGCTTGCGGGCAATGTATTGACAAAAAGCCACCAAATCATCCCGGCGCATGTGGTAGTTGGGCACCAAAGACCGCAGGTATTCCATCACCTCATCGCTATCCGCCTCTTTCTGCAGTTCGTAGAGAGCAAACAAAACGGCTCGCAGTGCTGAGCGGCCAAATTCGCCCTCAAAGCTGCTCTTCTTGAAGTCTAGAGCATTTTTGAGTCGGGCATTGTTGGGCTGCTGAGAGGCCATCAATTCGCCATAGTCGCCAACTCGAAATGCCTTGGCAAAGTTCTGGTAGTTGTCCAGCTTCTTCAGCCCTACCGCTTCCAGTTCCATCATTTTCAGATAAAAGCGCTCTGCACCACAGCACCCCTCCCACACCCCCTGCGCGATGCCTTCAGGTACAAGATGCTCATTGGCAACCTGCACGGCATAATCAATAATTTCCCGAACGATATCTCTTTCGCCTTTGGGTCGGGGGCGCAGGGCTGCTGCCACCATATCCTGTCCATCAATGCGCCGGTAGCCCGTCAATACCCGCAACGCTGCCGCATAACCTGCCATTTGCAAATCGGCATCTTCAAACAGGTTTTCGGTGCGCCCCTTGCCTTGGGTGCTTTGATTTAGCCCCACCATGGTTTCAATCTGATGGGCAACTTCTTGCCGCACCTCTTCCACCAGCTCATCCCGATAGGCAGAAGTATCTTGCAACCGCTTACGCGCCACCAGCAACACCGTGCCTTGCACATAACCGCCCTTTTTGAGTTCAGAAGTGGTTTCGGTGGCAATGTACCAAGCGGCTGTAACTTGCAAGCCCGCCCCCCACATGATGCTGGCCATATCCGACCACACTTCGGCATCCTGATGGGTGAACATCACAATTTGCAAGCCGTTGTCGGGCATATGCTTTGCTAAGGCAGTGTAGGCAGCAATCATATCCTGACGGAACTTTTCCCCCTTGCCCTGAATGGCTAAAGCTCTGCGACTATCCCACACCCAATGGGCAAATTCTTTGGGTGGATTCTTTCGCAACCACGCAATAAAAAACTCGGTGATTTCGTGGTAATGAATTGCATCGGCATAAGGGGGATCGGTAACTCCACAGTCACAACTTATTTTATGTTCCCGGGCATCTGTACATTGAACAGTAGAAATTCCGGTTAGATGGGAATATCGACGGTCGTATCTGGATACATAAGCACTAATCTCGCAAGAACTTCTCTCGGCATAAGAGAAAAAAGTGTTAAGCGCTTGATTGTAAAATACTTGGGCAACTTTTTCAGCAGTCAGGGCAACACCAGGTCTTCCTGGACTTCCAGGAGTCCATCGACACAACTTAGATGAGTAATCTAATATCTTACAAAGATCTACTGAAAGAGTGGAAACTTTCTTTAATCGATTTGACATCCTAGAAAGTATAAACAATTGTCTTGGACTAAACAAATGATGCCAATAAGTCCAGCCCCGCGTGCGAATTAGCTCATCGGTTTTTTCTCCAGGTTCAATCGGCATATCGGGTACTAAACCAGCTTCTTGCCAAGCGGCGAGGTTTTCTCTAACGATTTGCTCTACTTTGCGCTCTCGTTCTAGGTCGGCGGGGGTGACGCTGGCAAAAAAGGTTTCTTGACGGCTCTTGCCCAATGTTTCGGCGGTGATCCACTGAATGCAATACAGCCGTTCCTGAAAAATATCGTCGGGGCGAGGCATAAAATCGTGCTTTTCCCAACGGCGCAGTTTATTGCCGGTGGTGCCATCGGGAAGGCGGTAATCGCCTCGGATGGTTTTAATAGGCGTGCGGTACTCTTCTCCATCCAGAACGTAAACCAAATCGCCATCCTGAACGGTGCCCTTGGCAGCGGCTTTCATTTCCGCTTCGCTGACCCCGGATACAATTTCAATCTCAAAGCGCTTGTGTTCGGGATTGGGGATCAACTTGGCTACCACATTGCGGGTTTTGCTAATCACCCAACTGGGAGCCATTGGCACCATCCAGCCCGTGTGAGGGCAACGAGTTTCCAGGCAATACAAATAGGCTTTGGCGCGGTTGCCGTGCTCATCATGCTCAATGCCTAGAGCAGTAATTTCCCGATCCACCGCCTCAGCCACTGCTTTTTGGGCTGCTTCAATTTCCCGACGGGTGGCTTCATCGGCTCCCACGATATTCAGCGCTCCCCAAGTGAGCATACAGGCAATGGGATTGAGGTCGCTGGCATAGACATCGCATCCCAGCCTTGCCGCCTCAAAGGGGATTTGACCGCTCCCGCAAAAGGTATCCCCTACTCGTGGGCGATGCCCAAACCGCAAAATCCCCAGTTGTTCCACCAATTCCGGAAAGCTGTGGGCATTTGTCCCCAAATGTTGGTTCACCCGATCCCAAATGGGGCCGTAGAGGGTGGCATCGTCGCATTCTTCTGGGCGTTTGCAGAGTTCCAGTTTTTCGAGGTAAGAGCCTTGTGCCAATTTGGGTTTATCCCGTTGCGATTTCAGACGGCGTTCCAAACTGCTGTCAGCAATGCCCATCAGCAACTCAAACACTTCCAGATCGCCTTCGGGGTTATCTGTGGCAGGTAGCAATGCCCCCAACACACAGGCTTTGGCAAGGATCAGGGGTTTGCGCCCTTTCCAGTAGCTCCCCAACGCCGTGAGGGTTTGGCCAGCCCCAGCTTTGCGTTCCTTTTGGGCTTCGGCGCTGATTTTTTGGGCAGGCAAGAGCCGCTCGATCAAACTCGGCTTATCTTTCCAAGCAAGGGGGATGATGGACAAGGGAGATCTCCGGCGATACCATCGATCATGGTAGCTCTTAGGGCCCTAAGCCGTGAACTGGGAAGACTATATTCATTCGGATCCCGATATTCTCCTGGGTAAGCCAGTTTTCAGAGGAAGTCGCCTATCGGTGGAATTTATTTTGGGGCTATTTTCGGCAGGCTGGACGGAAAAGCAGATTTTGGAAAACTACCCTACGCTGACTCCAGAAGCACTTAGGGCTATGTTTAGCTATATCCAAGAATGTATGCGTGAAATGAACTTCTACAGTTTTTCAGATAAAGTCAGTTGATGCAATTTCTCGTCAATGAAAATTTTCCACGCTTAAGTATCTGTCTATTGCGAGATGCTGGCTTAGATGTGGCGTCGCTCTCAGAGGAAGCTCCAGGTACTAAAGATTTCGAGGTCTTGGCTAGAGCTGCACAAGAGAAGCGGATTATATTGACTTTTGATCGGGATTAGCGTCCTTTGTAAGTCTAGCTTGTCCAAATCTGGAATGGACTCTGGAAGAGCGTTAAACAACTTGCGAAACTGGGCAGTGGTGCGAGATTTCACAGTGTTTCGGGGTTTAATTCTTCCGTCTTGCCTGCTTGATACTCGGCTATTGCCTCGGCACCGAGTTTTGCTAACATATCCGCTGAAGAAGCAAAGGATTCTTCCCATCGCTGATCGTCTTCTAGCTCATCAAGAATCAGGCTGGCAATTGCATTTTGCTCCTCTGTGGGTAGAGCTTTTAACTTGCTAATCGCTTTCTCCAGCAGTTCTGTCATCATTTGCATTCTCCCAAATAGGCGGTTTTATCTAGTATAACTTAATCTCTTAGCTTTGTCGTGCCAATGGTTGCTTCACTATCCCAAAAGGGCGAGGGATCTTCTTGCAAGCAGGATAACAGGCTGAGTTGATCGGCTTCTACGGCTTCGCTACGCAAGCTATCGGAACAAGCTGGCTGGTATGGGCGCTTGACCGGAGTGGGCACACTCAGTTCCGTCAGGGGATTTTCTGTGAGGGCATAGCGCAGGGCTTTGCGCCAACCGATATTCCCGTGATCGACACCCCCTGTCGCCGCTGCTGTCATGGTGTAAAGCCACCAGCGCTCTTCTGGACGCAGCCCTCTCCAGTTGCGAATGGCATTGGGGATCGCCTCCGGTTTGGCCCGTTCTACTGCCCAAGCCAGCACCAGCAATTCCTTCCCCAGCAGACGTTCTACGAGGTTGCGGCCAGTTGTCCAACGGCTCGGATTCATTTTTTTCGCCCGCAGGCGGTCATTAAACTCTTGTTTGAGATCCTCAGCAATCTGGCTCCAGATAGACCGGCTGAGAACACAGCGCTCCGCAATGTCCGGCTGTCCGTTGATGCCCGCCTTGATGCCATAGACTTCGTAAATCAGCACAGGAGCGGTTCTGCCGGCAGGTATTTCGACCACAAAGTGGTGGGGATCAACGGTTTTGGGACAGCCGAACCCCACCGTCTCCCATTTTTTATCGCTCACTGCTCTACCTCTCCCGGCTCAGGATTGATTTCCAACCGATGCAAAAAGACTTCCAAATCGTGGCCGCTGCTAAAGTGTAGGTCGTCCAAGCGCAGACTCACCTCTGCCGTCTCATTGCCCAAAGCCTGACGTGCTATCGCAATAAACTGCTCAATGTCTTCCGCTTTTACCACCATATCGCTTCCAAACCGGGTGGTGATGGCTCGGTTCCCTTCCCCCACGGTTAGGGAGATCCCACCTGCCAGTCGCACACCCAAAGCCTTGCTCTGATTGATGGCCGTATAACTCGCCTTATTTCCTTGCAGGTTGAGGCGCTTGTGCAGCTTAGCCGGTTTGTTTTTGTCAATCACCGGCCCTTTTTGGTCGAGCGCCGGGATCGTGAAGTTGCGAGTGGTGCTCACCCCTTGATCTTCGGCGTAGGCATAGATGGTAACGGCTTCTGATCCCTCTAGTTCGATGGGGCCAGTGTAGAGGGTGCCTTCCCGTGGGTTAATGCCCGTGGTGTTCCAGCGAATTTGACCACGGGGTTTCACGGTTAGCTCTACGGTGCGCTTGCCGCCGCCAATACGAGGCTGGTGGGTGAGGGTCAGCGTATTCTTCCAAGCATAGACATCCCCTGTCTCGTGCCGGCCATCCGGGTCAATGGCGACAAACCACAGGGCAGTGGCATCGGTTGTCCAGATCGTATCGGGCACCACAGGGCTGTTGGCATCCACATTGGGCGTGTAGCTGTAGTGAACACGGCCATTTTTGCCCGCATCTCGAGGCAGAATTTCCAAGGTAGCCGTACCGGTGCGGTCATCGTATTCTCGCTGGGTGATGGCTACGGATGTGCGGGGGGGCGGAAAGGGCCCCTTTTCGATGTATCCATCTTCGGTGTACCGCCAGCGACCTTGGCTGACGGCTATCTGCCGCAGGGTATCCATTCCTTTGGGGGGCAACCAGGGCCAGCGCTCGTTGGTGATGGTGCGGGAAACCACGTCTCGCCAAGGGATACGCCGCTCTCCCCCTGCCGGCCACAACAGGTCTTCTGCTCGCGACAGCAACGCCTCGGCATTGGCTTCCACATCGACATACAGCTTGGATGCACCGACATCGGATAGGGCTTTTTCGATCTGCTCTTCAGCATGGAAGGTATTGCCCGTAAAGGTCATGGAGAGCTTGGTAGGAGTCAGTTTGCCCTTGATGGGGTAATAGACCCGATTGAACAGGCTGACCACAGTGGCGTTAAAGTCGTAGGCGGCTTGTTCGGCCTCTTCCTCCAGTTCTGCTTTGTGGGGGGATTTGTCTCCACCGGTTTCTTCCAGTACTCGGGCAACGGCCCACAAACGACGGGTTTTGTCTTCTAGGCTGGCCAGATTGGAGCCATCTCCGGTAACCACACAAAAGTTGTTCTTCTCGGGAACACTTTCCCAAAACTGCTGGGCCTCTTCTGGGGGTGTTTTGCTGTCTGGGCTGAGTACCAGGCACACCCGCGGGCCATTGAGGCGAATCTCATCAATTTTGGGCAGGGCTTGCACCTCTTGATAGGCAATCCGCCGTTGGGGTCGGAAAATTTCTTCCAGCCGCCGCTTCATTTCCGCATCAATTTTCGGCTGGGGAGCGTTGCGGGCACGGCTATCAATGCGCTTACGCAGGTTCTCGATGTTGGAAAAGTACCAAGCATCGTTTTCTTTGCGGTGCAGGTACCAGGCGTTGGCACGGAACGCTTGAAAAGCATCCTGAAATTCGCTGACATTCCGCTGAGGAGCTACTAGGTATTCCAAAAATTGCCCCTCGGTAAAGCCTTTCACGGCATCGACTGATTCAGACAGAGAGGCAGTCAACAGCAGGGCAGCAATCTGACTGGCAGCATCATGGCCCAGTTTTTGATCCACCAGTTCAGCGACAGCAGTGCCATTGGCCGCAATATCGTGGGCAATCGCTCCCTGTAGATTGCTGATTTTGTTGATCTCTTCCCGCACATCTGGGATGTTGAGGTTCAGATGCTGGCAACCGATCAGGTAGACATCGTTGCTGGGACGCTCCCATACCGACTGGATTATTTTTGAAACAAACTGCATCAAGCCGCGAGTTTGACGGTAGCTTTCGTTTTCCTTAAATAGGGCAATGATGTGCTTAACCGAAGGATGGAAAGGGTAAGAAGCATGAATTTCGGCGGCAATTTGTTCGGCAGTTTTGGCAATTGATTTGGCTCTGGCTGCATCTCCCAGCACTTTTGCGTAGGCAGAAGCAACTGCATCAATGGTTTGTACATCGGGCAGGGAGCTAAATAGCCGCTTGCGGAGAATGTCGTAAATTTCCGATGTGCCCAGGTCTACCGGTGTGATGGATCGCGCTTGGCGGTTGGTTTCTTGAGCGAAGTTACCGATTGCTTTTTGCAGTTCCCGTGAGGCTCCTTCGTAGCTGCCGGATAGGTTGGAAATGACAATGCAGCAGCGCTTTAACTTCAAGGCGGCACTCAGCAGGTTCGATAGGGCGTAGGTTGTCACTTGCGCCAATGTACCTCCGCCCACCATGCGGGTAATGGCGTAGTCGAAGTAGGGCGGCAGCTCGTCCAATAGAATGAGGGTGGGTTCATCTCCAATTAAATCAATCCAATCCTGCTCACTGGGGGCATCTGCTCCGTGCTGCCAAAATTTGACAAAAGCCTCTTCTTTCCCCAGTTGCCGGGCAATCTCTCCCCAAATAAACCGTTGCTCGAACTTGAGGCGTCCATTGATGGCAACCAGTTTAGCGTCGGCAAAAGGAGCATCTTGAGTGATGTTTGGCACAACCTCGGCACGCAAAGCGGCATCCCGCGCCAGCAACCCTAGGGCAATCATGGAGTGGGTTTTACCACCCCCCATCGCCTGTTTGAGTTCAAACACCGCTTGGTCGGAGCGACCTGCCAGCCGTTTGAGCCCCTGACGCAGCAACAGATCCATCCCGCGGGTAATGTGGTTTTTGGCGAAGAATGCCCGGGCATCCTCTGCTGTATGCTCGATAACATTCGACAGATTTTCAATTTGCTCAACTATGGCGTAGTTCAAGGCCATAGGATGAATTTGACAAACGTCTTTGACGGTGGGAATCATTGCGGCTAGCTCCTGCTACCCAAGATGGTGACCCTCTCTTCAACTAAAGGAACTGTGGGGGGTGTTCAGTATTTAGCAGAGCTGACACAGGCAGGCAAGGGCGGCTGTTCGATATTCATGTCCCGCCTTGTTTGGGATGCGACGGTCAGGATGGGGATCCCTCTGTGAGGATTTGGTTAACCTTTTCTGTCCACTGGGGATCTTCAGGTGCAATCACTATGCTCTTGGGTCGGGATCCCAGTTCCCGATAGATGGGCTCCACTGCGGGAGTGCCCCGCAACTGCCAAGCTATGTCTTTGAGCTGTTGAGTGGTCAAGGTCGATAAATCAAGGATGGTCATGTGGATAGCTCCCCCTCTGGGCCAGTGAATCTCTGTAGCTGCGGCCCGTTGGGCATCACCTCCAGGTAAGCGGAGAGGGTGGGATTCGAACCCACGGTGGCGTGAACCACGGCAGTTTTCAAGACTGCTTCCTTAAACCGCTCGGACACCTCTCCAAACTGCTGGGATCCCCAGGCTTTACTTATGTTACGCAATGGGCTTCAGGCTGTGCAATCGCTGCCGACCACAACCCCCACAGACTTATCGGATCCCCTCGGCAAAAGCCCCCCTTCGACCGGGTAGGCGGCACCTATCTTGACTTGAGCCAAAGCCAGCAGCCATCGAGCAGATACCAAACTTAACCAGAAGGGTCCAGGATCCCCTTCTACACTGGCAGATAAGCCACCCCAGGAGGATATATGCCCACTCCACCCCCGCCCGGCATTACTCCCAAGCAGATGAATCTGCTGCGAGCCGTCACTGCGATGGCCTGGTCTGATGGTGCGCTAGAGGCTGCGGAAGTAGAACTCATCGCCCAGCAACTCTCTCAGCATTTTGCTTCGGATCCCGACCAGCGGGCCAGCTTGGCGCAAGAGATCCGCCAGTACCTAGTGCAGCAAGTCCCGTTGGAGGAGGTGCTGTCGAAAATCGGCGATGAGGCCGAGAAGCGTCTCATCCTCAAGTTGGGCTACCTGGTGATTGCCGCCAGCGCTCGCAGCCCGGAGGAGCCCGTGGTGAATCTGGAAGAGCTGGATGCTTTTCGGCAGTTGGTGGAAAAGCTGCAACTGTCACCGGCAGTGGTGCAACAGGTCTCTCAAGAGGCAGAGGCTGAGCTGGGGGATCCCAGCATTGCGCCGATTGAAGTCTTGGTGCAGGGGTTTACCCGCCACTGCCGCTAGAGACCTGAGTGGACGCCTGATGGTTGCGAATGGCCCGCTTGACCAAATTGAGGAAGGCAAAGGCCCGTTGGTCGGTGGGATCCAAGCGCATCACCGCTTGAAAGGCTGCTTCTGCCTGCTGTAGAACGGCCAGATCGATTTGTCCGTCCTCATCGGCTTCCAGTTGGGCCTTTTGCAAGAGGAGGGCCCCTCGATTGTAATGGGCTGCCACATGGTTGGGATCTGCCGCCAAAACGGCTTCCAGCTCTGTCAGGGCCGGATCCAGATAGCCGCTCATGCCCAGTACCCAGGCCAGCTTGTAACGAGCTTCGGTATGGGTTGGATCGGCAGCAACCGCCTGGCGAAACGCTTGGATGGCAGCCTGGAAATCGCCCGCTTGTACCGCTGCGATGCCTTCTTGGTAGCTGTCGTGAGCCATGAGCAAGTTGGGGGTTGACTGGGAAGCTGGCATGAGGAAGGGATCCCTTACCTGTAGATTAACCCTTGCCAAACCGGTGGCTCCCAATTCCCATCCCAGGTACCGAGAACAGAGCCGTGCCCCCGCTGGTTTACCGTCTTTTCCCTCTTGGGGGTGCCATCTGCAGCAGGAGAAACTGCCGCGGCAAGAGATTGGAGATTGCGCAAAGCCTGACCCGCATAACCTGCGCCCCTTCCTAGGATGAACATAGCCATCGATTGGGTGTGAACCATGAATGCCAAACTGCTTTTCCTACCGCTGGCTTTGGGGCTGTCTGTGGCTCCGACCACCGCTGTTTTTCCGCAAACCCTAGGCATCTACCCTCCTTTACAAAGGCTGCAACTGGCCGATACTCGTCAGTTGGATGTTGGCACCCGCTCCATCATTGTCAACCCCGTTCCTTCCGACCTGCGGGTGAATCTGGAGCTGGATCGGCACGGGTCTAACCCCATCTACCGGCCTGGCGAGCCGATTGCCATTACCCTGAGCACCAACCGCGATGCCTACGTTTACCTGTTCAGCATCCAAGCCGATGGCCGTACCCATCTGATTTTGCCCAACCGCTTTTCCGGTGGCAACGAGTTTCTGCGGGCCGGAGAAGTGCGCACCTTCCCGCCGCCAGGGGCCAGCTATCGGTTGACCATCGCTCCACCCTTCGGCCAAGCCCAGGTGTTAGCGGTGGCATCCCCCCGTCCGCTGAACTTCCAGGAGATTGCCTCTTTTGAGCAGAGTGGCTCCTTTGCCGACGTGCGGGTGCGGGGATCCCAACTGGGCAATGCCATTGCCCGCGCCATCATCGTCGAGGGGATCCCTTCCGACCAGTGGGTGACGGCCACCCGATTCTATCGGGTTGCCCCGCGCTAATCCAAGCTCTGAGAACTTGGGTTAGGGGAGCCGCACAGGATCCCATTGGATTGGGTGCATGACCAGGCCGGGAAGGGAGTCAACTCTCCCAAAGGTTGCCTAAAGATTGGGTTCATCTGCCACAATGAGAGCAGCCAAAAGTAGTCCCG
This sequence comes from Synechococcus sp. W60.1, assembly GCF_047461575.1. Taxonomy (NCBI): domain Bacteria; kingdom Bacillati; phylum Cyanobacteriota; class Cyanophyceae; order Synechococcales; family Synechococcaceae; genus Synechococcus; species Synechococcus sp. W60.1. The sequence continues at coordinate 238,738 of NZ_JANSHL010000002.1, forward strand.
GCTACGTTTCTCCTGTGTGGTTCTGGGTCAGCCGTTCTATGTCCCCTTCCTCCAATCCCCTGAGCGAGCAGATTCGCAGTATCGACGACCATCTCTCCCGCCGCCCCCTGGATCTGGATCCGGCGGGCTATTTCGTCATCTACTTGGATCGGGAGCAGAACCTCATTTGCGCCAAGTACTACAGCACCGTCATCAATGAGCGGGGGCTGGCCACCGATCCGGAGACAGGAGCTGTGATCCCAGCCAAGGGCTCCGTCAACCGATCCCCTGAACGGGTGTATGTTGGGCGCACGGCCAAAGAACTGTGTGTACAGATCTTTGAAAAGGAGCAGGAGAGAGTGGTCTCCCAGCTCAGCCATGCGGCCTACTTGGGCAGGGAGTTTCAAAAAGCCGAAGCTGCCCTGATCTCTGGCGAGGAGTACATCCAAGACTAATCCCTTCCCAGAAAGCTCACTTTCGCAAGACTACATCATCCCCTTAGGTGCAGAGCCAGCCGCCGGCTTGGGCTCAGGCTTTTCCACCACAATCGCTTCGGTTGTGAGGTACATTCCGGCTATGGAAGCCGCGTTTTGCAGCGCTGAGCGCACCACTTTGGCCGGATCGACGATCCCCTGGGCAAACATATCCACATAGGTTCCGCTCAGGGCATCGAAGCCAAAGGGCATCTCCTTCTCCAAAACCTTTTCCACCACCACTGACCCTTCCAGACCGGCATTGTGGGCAATCTGAAAGAGAGGGGCCTGCAAGGCTCGGTAAACAATTTCTGCCCCCACCTGTTCTTCGGCATTCAACTTGGCCTTGAAAGCCGGGATCCCTTTGGAGAGGTGCAATAGCGTCGCCCCGCCGCCAGGGACGATCCCTTCTTCCACCGCAGCTCGGGTGGCATTCAGGGCATCCTCAATGCGCAGCTTGCGATCTTTGAGTTCTGTTTCAGTGGCAGCCCCCACTTTGATCACCGCCACTCCCCCGGCTAACTTGGCGATGCGTTCTTGCAGTTTCTCGCGGTCGTACTCGGAATCGGTGGTTTCCAGTTGCTTGCGAATTTGAGCCACCCGCTTTTCCACCGCCGCCTTGGTGCTGCCATCGGTCACAATGGTGGTCTTGTCTTTGGTGACAGTGATCTTGCGGGCCACCCCCATCATGTCCAGGGTGACCTTATCCAGCTTGATGCCAACATCCTCAGAGATGAGCTGCCCGCCGGTGAGAATGGCGATATCTTCCAGCATGGCTTTGCGCCGATCCCCAAAAGCCGGAGCCTTGACCGCCACCGCATTGAGTACCCCCCGCAGGCGGTTCACCACCAATGTGGCCAGAGCCTCTCCCTCCACATCCTCCGCAATGACCAGAAGAGGCCGACCCTCGCGGGCCACCCGCTCTAGGATGGGCACCAGATCTTGCAGGCTGGAGATCTTGTTGCTGGTAATCAGCAGATAAGCATTCTCATACTCGGCCACCATCCGCTCCGAGTCTGTGACGAAATAGGGGGAAATGTAGCCGCGGTCAAACTGCATCCCCTCCACCACGTCCAACTCGGTTTCCAGCGACTTGGATTCTTCGACCGTGATCACCCCATCTCGCCCTACAGCATCCATGGCCTTGGCGATCATCTCTCCCACTTCGCTGTCATTGCCAGCAGAGATAGTGGCTACTTCGGCGATGGTTTTACGGCCTTCCACAGGCTTGGCATGAGCTGCAATTTGCTCCACCAAGTAGGCAGTGGTCTTTTCAATGCCGCGCCGCAGAGCCACAGGGTTGGCGCCCGCCGAGATGTTTTTGAGCCCTTCCCGCACCATGCTTTGGGCCAGGATGGTGGCTGTGGTGGTACCATCTCCGGCCACATCGTTGGTCTTAGAGGCCACTTCCCGCATCAACTGGGCGCCTGTGTTCTCCAAAGGATCGGCCAACTCAATTTCCTTGGCAATCGTGACCCCGTCGTTGACGATTTGGGGGGCACCAAACTTCTTCTCCAAGACCACGTTGCGTCCTTTGGGGCCAATCGTAACCTTGATTGCATCCGCCAGTTGGTTGATGCCCTGCTCCAATGCCTTGCGGGCCTCTTCTCTAAACAGAATCCGCTTTGCCATAGAATCCGCGATCCTCGTAAGTCTGACTGGGCTCCTACTTTGGGTACTGCCAGGCGGAGTGGGGTTCCCAGGAATCCTCCGGCTCGGCTAGCAGGGAGTTAGCACTCTAAACTCCCGAGTGCCAATCTAGCTCAAAGACGGGAGCCTGAGCAAGATGGGCAGATCCGGAGTCACGTTTTGGCTGACAGGGGGGAGAGGGCTAGGAGTTGCCGCCGATCAGGATGTCGGGAAACTGGGCCTGGGCTTCGCTGATGGGGCGGTTGCGCCCGCCGTTTTGCCAGTAGTTGATGAGTTCGGTGGCTCGGTTAAGCAGCTCGATGCGATCCACTTCGCTGATCCAAGTTTTGCTTTCCAGCTCAGCCTTAAGCTGCTCCCAAGCGTCATCCCGCGGCCAGAAAAAGTAGTGGGTGAGGGGGCTGCGGTTTTTGGCCACCACCTGATCGACGGCAATAGCCAAATCGTTTTCCAACCAGAGGGCTTTTAGGGCGAACTTCGGCAAGGCTCTCTTCTCCTTTGGGCTACTCAACGGACGATCCGATCCTAACCAGGCAGCCTTTCATTCTGACATATGTCCTGTCCATCGGCGGGCCGAGAGCCGGAAGATGGATACGGGCTCAGCCCTGTCTGGGGGCAAAGGGCCCTAGATCACAGAGGGCTGTTTCCCCTTTCAGTACCAAGTCCCGCAGGATGGCGGCGCTGATCGGGGCCAGCAACACTCCATTGCGATAATGGCCGGTGGCAATGAGCAGATTGGCGTAGCCAGGAGCCCAACCCAGGATGGGGGCGCGCTGTCCCACTGGTCGAGGCCGATGGCCGGCCCAATGATCCAACAAAGTTGCTTCGGCCAAAGCCGGGCAGAGTCGGATGGCGCGGGCCAGCAGATCTTGTAGCGCCAGCAGCGTCGGCTCGGGATGAGGGGCCTGAAATTCCACTGTTGCCCCCACCCACAGGGATCCATCCCCCAGGGGAACCAGATGCAGATCCGCGTCGGTGACCACGGGCCCCAGGGGGATCCCGGGGGCTTTGACCCGCAGGGCCTGACCTTTGACCGCTTGCAGCGGCACCTGCAGCCCCAGCTCTTTGGCCAGAGGAGAGCTGCCCAGACCTGCCGCCAGGATGACGTGCCCTGCCGAGAGGGTGAGAGCGGGCGTGTAAACCGTTTGCAGGCGAAAGGGGGGATCCGAGCTGCGCTGAATCTTCTGGACAGGCTGGTGGAAGAAAAAGCGGGATCCCTTGCGTTGGGCTGCTTCCAAGAGAGCCTGGGTTAGGAGCTTGGGTTGGACTTGTCGATCCTGGGGAGAGTAGATGGCCGCCGCCAGGTCGCTGCGCAGGCCGGGCTGCAGGGATCCCACTTCGGCAGGGCTGAGCAGATCTAGGCGGTAACCTGCTTGTCGGCGGGCCGCCAGGGTCTCTTGCCAAGCTTCCACTTCCTCCTCCCTGAGGAGTTTGAGAATGCCGCGCCGATTGACGGGCAAACTCCGGCCCAGGTCTTCCTCCAGCCGCGCGATTAGGGGATCGAACAGCTCCAGGCTTTTCAGGCGAAGCTGAACCGTCTCCCCACCCGCTTGCCGACTGGAAATGCCCACCAATACCCCCAGAGCTGCCCCTGTCGAGCCGGCGGCAGGATCCCCGGCATCCACTCCAATGACCGACAGCCCAGCTGTGGCCAATTCGTAGGCAATGGCACAGCCCACCACTCCACAGCCAATCACCAACGCATCACAGTTCAACAGCCCGACCCTCAACGGAGACGCTTTTCGTAGTGATACTCCACAGAGTTGCTGCGATCGTGCAATTCACGAATTTCCGGCAGACGCACATAGCCGAGCCGCTCATAAACCCGATGAGCCGTCGTGAAGCGAGTATCTGTCCACAGATGCAGAGAGTCCGCCTGCTGCTGCCGAGCCGCAAACTCGGCCTGTTCAATCAAACGCCGACCCAAACCCCGACCGCGCACTGCGGGCAGAGTGTAGAGTTTTTTCAGCTCCATGCGCCCAGGGATCCCATCGGGCACAAGGCCGACACAGCCGACCACTTGATCCTGATGCTGCGCCACCCAAAGGGATCCCCCCATCTCCGCGAAAGCTGTGGCAGGCTGAAGCAACTCCGGCACCTCTTCGATGTCCAATACACAGCCTGGATACTCCGCAAAGACCACTTGCAAAATGTGGAGCAGAGCCGCACTGTCCGAGTTTTCCGCAGGACGGATGTCGATCTGCATCGAGCAGCGAAGAAAAAGAAATCATCGTTAAGTAAAGCTTTCTCGATTGTACCTGGGCTTGCTCGAGGACTCTGTTTTCTCTGTTTCTCAGGGAGCAGAGGATCCCTGAGGTGAGCAGCTAAGATCGCTAGCATCCCCAACCCCATCTGCCCATGGATACTGAACTGCTGGTTCCCGACGTCGCCGATCTCGTAACAGAGGATGATACCCCGGTGGATAACTTTGCCTCGGAAAAACAGCAGCGCCTCCTGACTGGAGCTCTCTACAGCGCTTTGCGCGGCAAAACCTTTTTAGCAGCGGCAAATGTAGGCATCTACACCGCCATCGGTCGGCCCCCAATTGTGCCGGATGTTTTTCTCAGCCTGGACGTCACGGTGCCGGAGCAATGGTGGGAGAAGCAAAACCGTTGCTACCTGCTCTGGCAATTTGACAAGCCGCCGGATGTGGTGATCGAGATCGTCTCCAACCGCGAAGGCGACGAGCTGGAAGGCAAGCTGAGCCGTTATGAGCAGATGCGAGTTAGCTACTACGCGGTCTTCGATCCCAATCATGAGCTGGGGCCAGAGGAGTTGCGCATTTTCGAACTGCGGGGCCGCCACTACGCGGAAATGACCGAGACCTGGCTAGAACAGGTGGGGCTGGGCCTGACGGTGTGGGAAGGCGTTTTTGAGGGGAAACAAGCTCGCTGGCTGCGCTGGTGTGATGCCCAAGGGCAGTTGCTGCTGACCGGCGATGAACGGGCTGAGTTGGAGCGGGAACGGGCCGAGCAAGAACGCCAAAGGGCGGAGCGAGAACATCAACGGGCGGAGCGTCTGGCGGCAAGATTGCGGGCTTTGGGTGAGGATCCCGATTTGGAGAGCTGAAGCCCAGGGATCTCCTTCAGCACCCACCCTCCACTACACTCAGAGAGGGAACTGCTGCCGGAGTGGCAGGGATCGTTGGACTCACAGATGGGTTATCGCCGCCGGGATTGGTTGGCCTACTGGCTGCTCAAGTGGCTGGTGGTCAACCCCTTGTTTCGGGGACTGTATTTTGGGCGCACCTATGGGCAGGAAAACGTGCCTCGCCAGGGATCCCTCATCGTCGTCAGCAACCACGCCAGCCATTTGGATCCGCCGCTGGTGGCCAATGCGGTGCGCCGCCCGGTGGCCTTCATGGCCAAGGAAGAGCTGTTTCGGGTGCCGGGGCTGAAGCAGGTGATCCAGCTCTACGGCGCCTACCCGGTCAAAAGAGGCGGCTCTGACCGCGCTGCCCTGCGGGCCACGGAAGCAGCTTTGGCGCAGGGATGGGCGGTAGGGATCTTTTTGAATGGCACTCGTACCCCCGATGGCCGCATTCCTCAGCCCCACTTGGGAGCGGCCTTGGTTGCAGCCCGCACCCAAACGCCTCTGCTGCCTGTAGCCCTTTGGGGCACGGAAAAGGTCTTGCCCAAGGGATCCCGGTGGCCGCGTTTGTTCTGCCCCATCACGGTGCGCATTGGCAACGTGATTCCCCCCCCCGCTTCCAGCGATAAGGCCGATTTGCAGCGGGTGACGGCAGAGTGCGTGCAGGCTATCCATGTCCTTTTGGATCAGGGGCGCTGAGGGTATCTTGGGCTACCAGATACTCAACAACAGGGATCCCTCCCAAGATGTGCTTTTGAAGAATCTCCTCCACCACCTCCGGCGTGACCGAGTGGTACCAAAACCCACCGGGATACACCAGCAACACAGGGCCAGGAACAGCATAGTCGCATGCCCGCAGGCAGTTGGCTTTGGTGCGGTGTACCCGCAGGGATCCCCCGCTCCCGATTTCCAGGTTCAATTCCTTGATCCGCGATTTCAAATAGTCCCAGGCTTCCAATCCCACAGCTTTCTCACAACATTTGGGCTTGGTTTGATCTGCACACAGGAACAAGTGCCACTGATAGGTTGGAATAGAGGCCGGATGGGAATCTTGACCTGGGGATCCGGTTGCCGAGGAGGGATCCAGGATAGGGGAAGAAGCGACAGGACGCGACATAACAAGATGTTTGGGCTTGGCTACAGTTGCATTATCCCCTGTTCTTTAGGTTCTTACCGATGCTGGTGGATAACCCCAAGCAGCGACTGTTTCTTGCTCTGCTCCCCCCTCCAGCACTGCAAGAGCAGGTGACAGCCATCAAACAGCAGTTTGCCGAGCAATTTGCCAGCCAAGCGGCCCTGCGCTCGCCTCCCCACATCACTCTGGTGCCGCCGTTCGAGTGGCCCAGTTCCGATCTGCCGGCCTTGACGGGATCCCTAGAGGCCTTTGCCAAGCAGCAAACTCCCGTCGCCATCCAGTTATCCGGCTTTGGGGCCTTCGCGCCGCGTGTCATTTTTATTCACGTCGTGCCCTCCCCAGAACTGCAGCAGCTACAAGCTCAAGCCCATCACCACATGGGGCTCCTTCTCAACCGGAAAGAAACGACCGCTCAAGCCCGTCCGTTTGTGCCCCACATAACCGTGGCCTTCCGAGACCTAACCCCCGCCCACTTTCGCGCCGCCTGGCCAGAGTTCAAGACGCGTTCTTTCCAGAGTGCGTTTGTAGCGTCAGCTTTGACGCTCCTCCTCCACGACGGCAAACGTTGGCAGGTTTTTGCCCAGTTCTCGATGGGGGAATAATGGGGAACAGAAGAGGGTTGCCAACCGAAGCAGCCTACTCCACCCAGTGAGCGGCCATGTATTCCGCCAAGTCCAACACCCGCTGGGAGTAGCCCCACTCGTTGTCGTACCAAGCCATGACCTTGACCAGATCCCCATCCAGCACACTGGTCATCTCCGCATCCACAATGGCCGAGCAGTCGTGGCCGCGGTAGTCGATGGAGACCAAGGGAATATCCGAGTAGGCGAGGATCCCTTTCATCGTGGTTTCCGAGGCTTCCTTCAGGGCAGCGTTTACCTCCTCGGCAATCACGCGCCGCTCCGTCTGCACCACCAAGTCCACCAGAGACACATTGGGCGTGGGAACCCGTACCGCCACCCCATTCAGCTTGCCTTTCAGCTCCGGGATCACCAAAGCCACCGCCTTGGCAGCCCCCGTAGTGGTGGGCACCATGCTCAATGCTGCTGCCCGGGCCCGCCGCAGATCGCGGTGACCACCATCTAAGATCCGCTGGTCGCCGGTGTAACTGTGGGTGGTGGTCATGGTGGCACGGAGGACGCCGAACTTGTCCAGCAACACCTTGATGATCGGGGCAAGGCAGTTGGTGGTGCAGCTGGCGTTGCTGACAATGTTGTGCCGCACCGGGTCGTAGGTGTGTTGATTAACACCGTAGACAAACGTGGGAATGTCTCCCCCCTTGGCCGGGGCGGTGATCACCACCTTTTTGGCCCCCGCTTCTATGTGCTTAGAGGCACCCTGGTAGTCGACAAAAACACCTGTAGCTTCAATAACAAGATCCACCTTCCACTCTTTCCAGGGCAGGTTGCTGGGGTTGCGGTCGGAAACAGCATAGATATGCTTGCCGTTCACCACCAAACCGTTTTCTGCAGGCTCAACGTCTGCTCCCTGCAACGGCCCAAGGATGGAATCGTACTTGAGCAGGTGGGCAGCCGTGCGAGCATCTGAGGTGTCGTTGATGGCAACAATGTCCAGGTTGGACTGGGAGCGACCCAGCCAACAGCGCAAAAAGTTGCGACCAATGCGACCAAACCCGTTGATGGCTACCCTAACCACTGCTCCTGACCTCGCTGCTTGAAATCTCTTGGGGGCTGCTGCTTAGCACATGATATCGCAACCCCTGAACATTCTGAAGACAAAATTTGGGATCCAAGGGGTTGTCTTCGTGGACGTTGACCTGCAAACCTATGCGGAGCAGGGATTGAGCCTCTTTCAAGCGGGATAGCGCTGGTGCAGCAGAGCCATAGCCGAGGCTACATTTTCTACCCCTCGCTGCTCCAGAAGATCCGTGAACATACTATCCAGCCAGTAAAGGTGCTCGCTGATGATCTGGCTCCAGGCGCGGTAGAGTTTCACCTGGACTTCCAGAGGCAACAGGATCAGCCCCTCGTTGGAGAGGCGCAGGGTCTGCACCTCGGTTATGGTCACTGCTGTAAAGGAGCGCCGCCGTCCCGTCAGCAGAGAAAGTTCCCCAAACAAACGCCCGGCGTGCAGCGTAGCCAGCCAATAATCTCCCGGATGTCGCACATATTGGCGACGCAGCTCCACCACTCCACTGAGGATCATGTACAGGTCACTGCTGGGATCCCCCTCTTGAAAGATCACCTGGCCAGGAGAGAAGCAGCTGGGCAACAGGGCTGCCGTCAGCGCCTTCCACTCGGCATCTTCCAAAGATTGGAAGAGCAAGTGCTCGCGAACACGCTCAAACGGATAACGGGGGCTGCTCATGATGTCGGTGGGCCAGAGGGGTACCTGAGGCCGGCTCCGTTTCATCCTACCGCTGCCGGCAGGGTATTGGGAGATGGGAGAGAGTTGTCCCCAAAGAGTATCTAAGATGCAATGGAAAAGGTAGGTCGCTCCCAGGGATCCCATGCAACCTGGCTCAATTGTCCGCTGCCGCAACCGCGAGTGGGTGGTGCTCCCCGCTGATTCAGAAGAAATTGTGGTGCTGCGGCCCCTCACCGGCACCCCAGAAGATGCGGTTTGCATTCACCGACACCTGATGAACCTTGTGGGCGGCACCTTGCCCTTCGAGCGAGTGGAGCCTACCGCCTTTCCTTGGCCCTCTGGGGATCATCCTGCCGATGCCACCAGTACCCTTCTCCTCTGGCAGGCGGCCCGGCTGATTTTACGGGAGGGCGCAACTCCCTTTCGCTCCCTGGGGCGCCTCTCGATTCGGCCACGGGTATACCAGTTTGTGCCCTTGCTCATGGCGCTGCGCCTCGATCCGGTGCGGCTATTGATTGCCGACGACGTAGGGGTGGGCAAGACCATCGAGGCGCTGCTGATAGCCAGGGAGCTTTTGGATCGCGGCGAGATCCGACGCCTTTGTGTCCTGTGCCCTCCCTATTTGTGCGAGCAGTGGGCCAGCGAGCTGGCCGAGAAGTTTAGCCTGGAGCCAGTGGTCATCCGCTCGGGAACGGTGGGGCAATTGGAGCGAAAAACCCCTGTTGGGCGCAGCCTCTACGAGCACTTTCCTGTCCAGGTGGCCAGCATTGACTTCGTCAAGACCGAGCGCAACCGCCACCCATTTCTGCAATTTTGTCCTGAGCTGGTCATTGCCGACGAAGTCCATGGGGCAGCGGCGGCCCATGGCAAAAACCAGCAGGAGCGCCACAGTCTGCTCAAAGCGGTGGCCCAAAACCCCAACCGCCACCTGATCCTGCTGACGGCAACTCCCCACAGCGGTGTCGAAGAGGCCTTCCGCTCGCTGCTGGGGCTGCTGCGGCCCGAGTTCGAGACATGGGATCTCCAGGATCTCAACGAAGACCAACGCGTCCAGCTAGCCCGTCATTTTGTCCAGCGCACGCGGCGAGATATTCGGGAAACTTGGCAGGAGCTCACCTGTTTTCCAACCCGGGAAGCTGAAGATGAAACCTACACCCTTTCTGAGGGGCAGCGCAAGCTGTTCGAGGACACCTATGGGTTTTGCTCGGAATTGGTGTGCACAGGGCAGCAACTAGAGAAGCGCCAGCAGCGAGTGCGCTACTGGGGAGCGCTGGCCCTTTTGCGCTGCGTAATGTCCAGCCCGGCGGCAGCAGTAGCGGCATTGCACAATCGCAGCGGAGCAACCCTGGAGGCAGAAGAAGAGGTTGAGGCAGAACTGAGCCGCTGGGTGTTCGAGTCGGCAGAAGAGCGTACCGACGATGAGCTGCCAACGCCAGCTCTTGAAGCCGCAGACCCAACCCTGCCGGATAGCGACCGCCGCCGGTTGCAGGCCCTGGCCCGTCTGGCCAAACAGCTCCAGGGCCCAGAGCACGACACCAAACTGGCGCGGGCCATCGAGCTGGTGAAAAAGTTGCTTCAGGAAGGTTTTCATCCCATCCTCTGGTGCCGCTACGTTGCCACTGCGGAGTATCTGGACAGTTACCTTCGGCAACAGCTGGGATCCCCAGCCCAAGTAGCCTGTGTAACGGGCAGGATGGGAGACGAGGAGCGGGAGGCCAAGATCGCGAACCTGGAAGTTGACCGACCACGGGTGCTGGTGGCCACCGACTGCCTCTCGGAAGGGATCAACCTGCAGGAAAAGTTTACAGCCGTCATCCACTACGACCTGCCCTGGAACCCCAATCGGCTGGAGCAGCGGGAGGGCCGGGTGGATCGCTACGGCCAAAAGGCCAGCCGGGTCAAGGTCATCCGCTTTTTTGGCCGCGACAACCCCGTAGATGGCGTGGTACTGGAGGTGTTGCTCAACAAAGCGCGGGAGATCCACCGCACCCTGGGCACCCACGTGCCTGTGCCGGAGGCTAGCGAAAGCGTTACCCAGGCTGTGCTCGAAGCCCTCTTCCTGCGCAAGGGACACTGGTCCGCCGAGCGCCAGCTAACCCTCGATCTTGGCGTGCCGGAAGTGGATGAGTTTCACCGGCGCTGGGATCGCTCTGTCGAACAGGAGCGGCGCAACCGCACCCGTTTTGCCCAGCGGGCCCTCAAGCCTGAGGCAGTGCAGCGGGAGCTGGAGGCCACCGATGCCGTGCTAGGGGATCCCGAAGCTGTGCGCGAATTCTTCCTGGCTGCCGCCCAGCGCCTCAACCTAGCCATAACCCCAGGGAAGCGGTCGGGGGTCTACCAGGTTAGCGTCGGCTCCGAAGCCACTGCCACCTTGCCGGAAGCCATTCGCCTGGCCCTGCCCTCTCCCAAAGGCGGGCGTTGGCTAATCAGCTTCGACTCGCCCACGCCCGAAGGTGCCGAATACATTGGCCGCAACCACCGCGTCGTGGTTGCCCTGGCCCAGTTTTTGCTGGAGGAAGCCCTCGACAACCCAGAGAAAGGGGATGCTGTCGTCTCCCGCTGCGGCGCTCTACGCACCCGAGCGGTAGTTGATCTTACAACTCTACTGCTGCTGCGGGTGCGCTACCTGGTGGAGCAACCCCAGGGGCAGCCTCTCTTGGCGGAAGAGGTGCTGGTGCTAGGCGGTGTTGGCCTGGAGAGCGGCGAGGCCCGCTGGCTGGAGACGGGCGCAGCTCTCCAACTGCTGGCCACGGCCAAGCCGGATGAGAACCTACCGCTAGCGGAAAAGCGGGAGCTGGTTCAGCATCTCCTGGCCTGTCTCGGCCCGTGGCAGGAGACAGAGGAAAACTGGGGAAGGGATCACCGGCTGCAGCAGGCGGCGCGGGAGCGGATTTTGCAGCGTGCTGCTGAGCTGGAGGCTGCCCATAGGCGCATCCGCCAAGCCGTGTCCCTACAGGGGCGGGGGCTGAAGGTGAAGCCGCAGCTTCCCCCCGATCTTTTAGGACTCCTTGTTCTCCAACCGGTGGTTTGCCGATGAGCGAGTTTTCTGGGGTACGCATCGAAGGAGGCCTGTTGGGGCCCGATATTCTCGAAAAGCTGCTGGCAGGGGATCTGCCAGGACAGAAGCCAGAAGACTTCGGCTTTAACAGCAAGCGCGGCCCAGTCGAAGAGATTGCCGCGGTCTTTGCCGATTGTCGAAAGTACTGGGAGGCCTTCCAGAGCCGCCTGCAGCGCCTGCCCGAAAGCGATCTCGCCACCAGCATCACCCGCGATGCCTGGGCGATCCCCTTCTTCAGTTTGCTGGGGATCGAGGTGCGCTATCAACCGCGCGCCTGCGAGGTGGACAGAATGAACTTCCCCATCTCGCATCGCATGGGCGAGGCGGAAGACGCGCCACCGGTGCACATCGTCGGCGCGCGCCAGGAGCTGGGCCGCGTGCCGGCTTCTGGCCGGCCTCGCCTGGCACCCCACTCGCTGCTGCAGGAGTATCTCAACCGCAGCGAGCACCTCTGGGGCATTGTTACCAACGGATTGACCCTGCGCCTCCTGCGGGACTCCACCTATGTGCGTCGGCAGGCCTATGTGGAGTTTGACCTGAAGCAGATCCTAGAGGAGCAGCGGTTTAACGACTTTGCTATCCTCTTTCGGCTGCTGCACCGCAGCCGCTTGCCCCAAACGGCAGAGCTAGCAGGGGATTGTCTGCTGGAAAAGTACTACCAACAGGCCCTGGAGCAGGGTGGCCGGGTACGGGAACGGCTGCGGGAGGGGGTTGAGGAGTGCATCAGGTTGCTGGCAAATGGGTTCCTGGCCCATCCCAAGAACCAGAGGCTGAGAGCGCGGCTCTTGTCGGATCCCAGGGAGCTCTACCGCCAACTGCTGCGCTTGGTCTACCGGTTCCTGTTCCTCTTGGTTTCCGAAGAGCGGGGGTTGATGAGCAGCGCGGCGCTCTATCGCGAGCACTACAGCGTGACGCGGCTGCGGCGGTTTTTGGATCGGCAAAGTGCCCAAGACGAACACGAGGATCTCTGGTGCAGCTTGCGGGTGCTCTGGAGGGTGCTTTCCCAAGAGGAGCTGGCGGAGCTGCTGGGGGCTGCTCCTCTCAACGGAGAGCTGTTTGCCCCTCTGGAGCTGGATGAGTGCAGCCTGAGCAACCGGGATCTGCTGCAAGCCTTTTCGCACCTAGCCTACTACCGAGAAAACCCCACCTCTCCCCTTCGGCGGGTCAACTACGCGGCGCTGGATGTAGAAGAACTGGGATCCGTCTACGAAAGCTTGCTCGACTACCAGCCTCAGATTGTAACTGGGCAAGGGGCGCCTCGCTTTGAGTTGAGCTACGGCTCAGAGCGCAAGAGCACGGGCTCTTACTACACCCCACCGGAGCTAGTGGCTGAACTGGTCCGCTCGGCGCTGGAGCCAGTGATTGAAGAACGGCTGAAAGCCGCTCGCCCACCTGAGGAAAAAGAGCAAGCGATTTTGTCCATCCGTGTGTGTGATCCCGCCTGCGGATCCGGTCACTTCCTGCTTGCTGCCGCCCGCAGGTTGGGCAAGGAACTGGCAAAGATCCGCACCGGCGAAGAGGAACCTGCCCCGAGTGCGTCCGCGAGGCCATCCGCGATGTGGTGGCGCACTGCATCTACGGCGTTGACAAAAACCCGCTGGCGGTGGAACTCTGCCGCGTGGCCCTGTGGCTGGAGGCCCACTGCGCCGGCAAGCCCCTCACCTTCCTGGATCACCACATCAAGTGCGGCGATTCGCTGGTGGGTGTCTTGGATTTGGCGATTTTGGAAAAGGGCATCCCCGATGAAGCCTTTACCCCGGTTAGCGCTGACTCCAAGGAGGCTGCCCGCTCGCTAAAGCAGCGCAATCGCACCGAGTGCCAGAGTTTGCAAACAGGGCAGCTTTCCCTTGCTTTTGACACTGACCAGGTGGTGGCTGAGCTTAGCCAGGAGCGACAGAAGCTAGAAGCCATTCCAGACAACTCCCCGGCAGAGGTTAGCCGCAAGCAGCAGCTCTACAGCCGCTACTGCCAAGACCCGCAACACCAAAAGCTAGTGGAAGCCTGCAACCTGTGGACAGCCGCTTTTTTCCAGCCCTTGATCCCTGACTTCTCTAGGGCCATTACCACCCAAGCCGTGGCTGATCGACTGCAGGAGAGAACCCCCTCCCAGGCCCTTGCCACTGCTCAGGCCCTCGCCGTCGAGAACCGGTTTTTCCACTGGCCGCTGGAGTTCCCGGAGGTGTTTGAAAGTGGCGGCTTCGATGTCATCCTCGGCAATCCACCCTGGGAACGCATCAAGTTGCAGGAAGAAGAGTTCTTTGCCAGCCGCAATACCGCCATTGCTCGGGCTCCGAATGCCGCCGCCCGTAAACGGCTGATCGCCGACCTACCCAAGACCAACCCCGCCCTCTGGCACGACTACCAGCGTGCCCTGCACGGCGCCGAAAGCACCAGCCGCTTTTTACGGGGCAGTGGGCAATATCCCCTCACCGGCCGCGGCGACATCAACACCTACTCGGTCTTCGCCGAACGGGTGCGTAGCCTGCTCAATATCCGGGGGCGGGCGGGCATCATCGTCCCCACCGGCATTGCCACCGACGCCACCAATCAGTTCTTCTTCGCCGATCTGGTAGAACAGGGACAACTGGCCAGTCTGTTCGATTTTGAAAACCGTGAAGCGCTCTTTCCCGGCGTACATCGCAGTTACAAATTCTGCCTGCTCACCCTCACTGGCAGCCGTACCCAGACCGACGCCACCACCTTTACCTTCTTCGCCACTCGCACCGAACATCTGCGCGACCCGCGTCGCGTTTTCACCCTCACAGCGGACGACATTGCCCGCATCAACCCCAACACCCGCACCCTGCCCGTCTTCCGCACCCGGCAAGACGCCGACCTCACCCGCGCCATCTACCAGCGCGTGCCGGTACTGGTGAACGAACGCACGGGAGAAAACCCCTGGGGCGTGCGCTTCTTGCGCATGTTCGATATGTCCAACGACTCGCACCTCTTCCGCACCCGTGCAGAGCTGGAAAAGCAAGGTTACCGGCTGGTGGGGAACCGGTTTGTGCCCTCACCCCCTGGCCCCCTCTCCCACACTGCGGGAGAGGGGGGAAGGATCGCAGCCCCCGACCTCTCTTCTCGCGCTGCGGGAGAGGGGGAGTACAAGTTACCCAGGGCCAGCCGGGAACTGATTGCCAGGGCGCGGCAGTTGCGTCGCGAGGCGACGACCGCCGAAAGCCTGCTCTGGGAATTGTTGCGTGACCGTCGGCTGCTAGGCCGAAAATTCCGACGTCAACATCCGATTGGACAATTCATCGCCGACTTCTTCTGTGACGATGCCCGCCTGATCATTGAGATAGATGGCGCCGTGCACCGCGAACCCACTCAGCAGGAACGCGACCGTTTGCGGGAGGAAATCCTGCGCGAACATGGCTTTGCCATGCTGCGCTTTACCAATGAGCAGATATTCAACCACACAGAACAAGTCCTCCAAGAGATTGCTGCCTATGTCACTGCCCATTCCTACGAGCATCCTTCTCCCCTCTCCCAAAGCCTTGGGAGAGGGGCCGGGGGTGAGGGCTACCTCCCCCTCTACGAAGCCAAGATGATCTGGCACTATGACCACCGCTACGGCACCTATGAGGGCGTGAGCGACCGCTCCAGCACCCAACTGCCCACCCCCAATGAGCGCCAGCACGCCGACCCGCACTTTGTTGTCCAGCCCTGGTACTGGGTGCCCGCTGAAGAAGTAACGAAGCGCCTGGGCGACTGGCAGCGCGGCTGGCTGCTCGGCTTCCGACGTATTACGAATGCAACAAATGAACGCACTGCCATATTTGCCTTAATACCCACGACAGGAGCCGGAGATAATGTATTTCTGCTGTTGCCAGATACCAACTCAGTACTCACAGCAACCCTGACAGGTAACTTGATTTCGCTCCCATTTGACTGGGTCGTTCGTCAAAAACTGGCAGGCGTTAACATGAACTTCTTTTACATCGAACAGTTCCCCGTCCTGCCGCCGGATGCCTACACCCCCGAGGATTTGCGCTTCATCGTCCCGCGCGCGCTGGAGCTGGTCTACACCTCCTGGGACATGAAACCCTTCGCCGACGACGTATGGCGAGAGGCAGACGAAGGATTGCGGGCTGTGATTAGACCTCACCCCCCGACCCCCTCGCCCGCAGCACTGGGTGAGGGCTTCCCCTTCCCGCCGTTCACCTGGAACGAGGAACGCCGCGCCATCCTCCGCGCTGAACTGGATGCGTACTACGCCCAGCTCTACGGCCTCACCCGCAAGCAACTGCGCTACATCCTCGACCCGGCAGACCTCACCGAACGCGAACTGGAAGACATACTCGACCCGCGGGAAGAGGTGGCAGACCCGCTCGACCCGGCTGGCTACGCTACCCGCGCTGCTGCTAGCACCTTCCCCGGCGAAACCTTTCGCGTGCTCAAGGAAAAAGAAATCCGCCAATTTGGCGAGTACCGCACCCGGCGGCTGGTGCTAGAGGCATGGGAGAAGCTGGCGCAACACTAATTTCATTATGCGTAAACAGGGGAGCTTCCCATGCGGACTAACGTTGTCTTGGATGACGAGCTGATCGAGTTGATCGAGCGGGCTCGCCAGCTAACCGGCCTCAAGACCAAGCGCGAGATAATTCACGAAGCGCTGCGCACCCTCATTCGGCTCTACGAGCAAGCCGAGATCCGCAACTTACGCGGCAAGTTGAAATGGGAGGGAGATCTGCACGAGCAACGCCTCCCCTCTCCCTAAGATCTCCCAGCCCAAGCCTCAGGGCGATCCTCTTGCAGTCGCTAGAACACCTGCTAGGCTTAACCTAGCCAAAATGGCTTTGGAGAGCCCCGATGGCCACCATTTTTGACCTGCACGAGAGGGTTCTAAAGGACTACGCCAATTTCGTCCGCTCCTTTTTTCTCATTGCCGACCCACGGGCACAGGCGTTTGTAGACCAAGCTCTGGAAGAAGGGATCCACCTCTGGCCAGAGCCGCTTGTGCAGCTTAGCCCTGCCTACGTAGCCGGCCCAACCGTTGATGAGTTGGCTGAAACGGGGCGGATTACTGAAGAAACAGCCCGCATCTTCCGCTCTGAGGACGGCAGACCCTTTCGTCTCTACCGCCACCAAGAGGAGGCCATCGCCAAAGCCTTGGCCGAGGAAAGCTTTGTGGTAACCAGCGGCACCGGTTCCGGCAAAAGCCTCTGCTATTTCCTGCCCATCATCGACAACTGGATCCGCCAGGGGGGATCCGTGGGCCAGGTGACGGCCCTAGTGGTCTATCCCATGAACGCGCTGGTGAACTCCCAGTACCAGGCTTTACAGGATCTCTGCCAGCGGTATGAGCGCCGCTACAGTCGCCCCTTTCCGCTGCGCTTTGCCAAATACACCGGCGAAACCGAGGAAAGCGATCGGGAAAACCTGCGGCGGGATCCACCCCAGCTCCTGCTGACCAACTACGTGATGGCCGAGGTACTGTTGGTGCGCCCCGAAGATCAGCGCTTCCTCAGCCCCAACGGCCTGCGCTTTCTGGTCTTTGACGAGCTGCACACCTACCGGGGTCGGCAGGGGGCCGACGTGGCCATGCTGGTTCGCCGCCTCAAGGGACGCTGCGCCGCCAAGAACCTGGTGCACATTGGCACCAGCGCCACCATGATCTCCCGCCCCGAGGCCAGTGCCCTGGAGCGCCGCCAGACCGTGGCCGACTTCGCCAGCCGCTTCTTTGGCCATCCCTTCACACCGGAGCAGATTATCGAGGAGACCCTGGCCCCTTTGAGCGAAGGTGGCCCGCCTTCACCTGAAGAGCTCAAACCCGTCCTCGATCCCCCCTGGCCCACCGACCTAGCTAGCCTGCGCCGCCACCCCTTGATGCGCTGGTTGGAGTACGAGCTGGGCCTAGAGTTCAGTCCCGACGGCAGCCTCAAGCGCCGCGTGCCCAGGGAGCTCTCCGAGGTGGCCGCCCAACTGGCCCAACTGACCGGCACCGCTAGCGAAAACTGTGCGGCAACGCTGCGCCAGTTCCTTGCCCACGCCAGCAGCCTCAAAGACGACCACAGCCGAGGAGTGGCCTTCAAGCTGCACCAGTTTATCTCCCAAGGCCGCACCCTCTACGCCACCCTGGAGAGTCGGGAAAAGCGGCAATTTTCCCTAGAAGGGCAGATGCAGGCGGGGGAGGGCAAGCTCTTTTTCCCCGTCAAGTTCTGCCGCCAGTGTGGGCAGGACTACTACCACGTCCTCAAGTCCAGGGATCAGTTCCTGCCCTATCCCGTGGGAGAAGAGGTGGAGCAGGACGAAGACCAGCAAGCCGGTTACCTGAGCTTGGATCCTCTTGACAACGAGTGGTCGCTGGAGCAGATCCCCGAAGACTGGTACACCCCTGAGGGCAGACTCAGGACCGACTGGGGAAAGCGCATCCCCCAAGCGGTCTGGGTGCGCCCAGATGGATCCTTTTCCGAGTACCCCCAGGCGGAGGCGCAGAAGATGTGGTGGCAGCCCCACCCCTTTTCCCTGTGCCTGGCCTGCGGCGAGTACTACAGTGGCCGCGAGCGGGAGTTTGTCAAGCTGGCTTCCCTTTCTAGCGAGGGCCGCTCCAGCGCCACCACCATCCTTGCCACCTCCCTACTGCGCCATGCCGAGCAAACCCAGGCCGCTTGCAGCAAGCTGCTGACTTTTACCGACAACCGCCAGGACGCCTCCCTGCAGGCCGGCCACTTCAACGATTTTGTGCATGTGGCCCTTCTGCGGGCCTCGCTCTATGCTGCCCTCCTCAAGAAAAAAGAGCTGGGCTTTGACGAGGTGGCCCAGGAAGTGGTGCGGGCTTCTGGCCTGGAGCTTGCTGACATCGCCCAAAACCCGGCTTTGGACCCTGCCTCGCCCAGTGCCGAGGAAGTGTGGCAGACCTTTAGCGAGCTAACCGAATACCGGCTCTATGAAGATCTGCGGCGCGGCTGGCGGGTTACCCACCCCAACTTGGAACAGGTGGGCCTGCTGAAAATCGAGTACCGCGGCCTCGGGGAGCTCTGCCAAAATTCAGCCCTGGCTTCCCTTCACCCCTGGTTTGCCCAAGCCAGCCCTGAGGAGCAAGAGCAACTGCTGCGGGCTCTGTTGGATCAGTTTCGGCGCAAATTGGCCATCGATGTGCCCGTGCTCAAGGCAGAGCCCCAGAGAAGGCTGCGCCGGCGCGCCCAGCAATATCTCAATGAGTTTTGGGGCCTGGAAGAGCATGAGGAGTTGCGGACGGCTCGCTGCTTTGGCCAGAACCCTTCCCGGGAAAACGGGCAAATGCTCAGCCTGGGCCCCCGCAGCACCATTGGTCGCTTCCTCCGCAGGCGCCTTGATCTGAACCAAGAAGCCTACGACAGGTTTTTGGAGTCCCTGCTGTCTCTCCTGGTCAGCCAGGGCCTGCTACGGCGCCACGTGGAAAATGGCCAGGTAACCTACCAGCTAGACGCCGGCTGTCTGCGCTGGTGTCTGGGGGATGGCCTGCCGCCGCCGGATCCTCTGTATTCCCGCAGCGCCCAGCAGGAGGGCTACACCTCTGTCCGCCGTCCCATCAACCCCTTCTTTCAGGAGCTCTACCGAGCCGGGGCAGCAGGGCTAGGATCCCTGGAGGCCAGAGAGCACACGGCTCAGGTGGTTCGCCTAGGGGAGCGGGAGCGGCGAGAAAAGCGCTTTCGCGGCGAGGAGAGGGATCGCCGCCTTCCCTACCTAATCTGCTCGCCCACCCTGGAGCTGGGGGTCGATATTGCCGATTTGGATCTGGTGCATCTGCGCAACGTGCCCCCCACACCCGCCAACTACGCCCAGCGCAGCGGTCGGGCAGGCCGCCAGGGGCAGCCGGGACTCATCATCACCTATTGCGGGGCTTTCAATAGCCACGACCAGTACTACTTCCGCCGCTGCCCCGAGATGGTGGCCGGTCGCGTGCGCCCTCCCCGCCTGGATCTAGCCAACGAATCGCTGCTGCGGGCCCACATCCACGCCGTCTGGCTGGCCCAGGTGCGCCTGCCCTTGGGCAACTCCATCGAAACGGTCATCAACTTGGATCGGCCAGAGTTGCCCCTGCGGGAAGAGGTGGTTGCCTCCATCCAGCTAGGGGAGGCAGCCCGCCAAGAGGTGGCGGAGCGGGTGGAAGCGCTCTTGGCTGCTGACCGGGAAGTGCTAGAGCGCAGCGGCTGGTTTAGCCGGCGCTGGATCCAGCAGGTTATTGAAGAAGCCCCCCGCGCCTTTGACCGCGCTTTTGACCGCTGGCGGGAGCTCTATCGGGCCGCCACGCAACAGTTGGAAGCCGCTAACCAGCAACTGCAGACGGCTCGCCGTCGGGAAGACCAGCAGGAAGCCAGGCGCCGCCAGCAGGAGGCTCTGCGCCAGCGGAACCTACTGTTGCAAATCGATACCCAGCGGGAGGAAAGCGACTTCTACCCCTACCGCTACCTAGCCAGCGAGGGGTTCCTGCCCGGCTACAACTTCCCCGCCTTGCCCGTGCGGGCCTGGGTGCCCCGCGGCAGCGAAGGGGAGTTCATCGCCCGGCCCCGGTTTTTGGCCATTCGCGAGTTTGCCCCCCACAACTTCCTCTACCACGAGGGCTGCCAGTGGGAATCGGTGGCCTTTCAGGCTCCGCCCGGCGGCCTGGAGGAGCGCAAAAGCAGCCACAAGCTCTGCTTTAGCTGTGGGGCCTTTGGGGATCCCTCCTTGGATTGCTGCCCCGTCTGCGGTACCCGCTTCGATGGGCAAAATAGCCTTTTAGCGCAGCTTCTGGAAATGCCTAATGTGCGCATGCGGCGCCGGGATCGCATTACTGCCGACGAAGAAGAGCGGCGGCGACAGGGATACGAGCTGCAGACTTTCTTCAGTTTGCTCCCGAAAGTTCAGGCTACCGCGTCCAGGAAGCCGACGTGCTAAGGGGCGAAACTCCCCTGCTGCAGTTGCGCTATGCCCCAGCCGCCACGCTACTGCGCATCAACTCCGGCTGGCGGGGCAGTGGGGGGCGAGGTTTCCTGGTCAACTTTGACAATGGCGAAGTCCCTTCTCGAGATCAGCTGGGGGGCCATAGAGCCAGCTCGTCTAGCCAGATGTCCTTGCAGCCCATCCGCCTGGCAGTGCGCGCTACCCAAAACCTCTTGCTGGTGCGGCTGGTTCAGCCCAGCCTGGGGAATCTGCAGGCCCTAGAAACGACCCTGCGCTATGCCCTCAAGCGGGGAATCGAGGAGACCTTTGAGCTGGAGGAGACGGAGCTGGCGGCCGAGTCCATTGGCCAGGGATCCCATCAGGCCATGCTCTTCTACGAAACAGCAGAAGGGGGCGCTGGCGTCCTGCGGCGCCTGGTGGAAGAGCCCCAGGCTCTAGCGGAAGTGGCCCAAGTGGCGCTGGAGATCTGTCACTTCCAGCTTTCAGAGGCCGGGATCCAAGACCTGTGGCCCGAATGCCGAGCAGCCTGCTACGAATGCCTGCTCAGCTATGCCAACCAACGGGAAGCGCTGCAGCTTGACCGCTATCAGATCCGGGATCTTTTGGGCCTGCTGGCCAACAGCCGCACCGAGCTGCGCTCCCTGGGTCGCTCCCGCCAAGAGCACCTGGAGTGGCTGCGCCAGCTCCTGGACCCTCGCTCTGAACTGGAGCGCCGCTTTCTCGAAACGCTGGCAGCAGGAGGGTATCGGCTGCCTGAGGATGCCCAGAAAGCCATTGCCGATCCCGACTGCGTCGTTGACTTCTTCTACAGCCCCAACATCTGCATCTTCTGCGATGGCCCAGTCCACGACCAGCCTGCCCAAGCGGAACGGGATCGCCAACTGCGCTCGCAGCTGCAGGGACGGGGCTACCGCGTGCTTGTTCTGCGCTACAACCAAGATTTGCAAGAGCAGCTGGCTCGCTACCCAGAAGTATTTGGCAAGGGCAGCTAGGTCGTGTTGATCTTATGTTAGGATAGAGAGAGTAATTTATAGAGGAAAGAGGATGAAGTTGGTTTTTTTAGATGAAAACAAATGGCAGAAGATATTGGCTTTTTTACAGACAGAAGAGAGAGTTAACATTGGGAAAGAAGCAAACTGCAAACAGTTTATTGAAGCAGTTCTTTGGATAGCCCGTTCCGGTGCTCCTTGGCGCTACCTCCCAGAAGGATATGGCAAATGGTACACCATCTATCAAAGATTCCACCGGTGGAGTCGTTTTGGAGTGTGGGAACGGATGTTCAAGTATTTTATTGACGACCCTGATTTAGAGCATCTCATTATTGATTCAACCACGGTTCGAGCGCACTCCTGTGCTGCCGGAAAAAAGGGGAGCAAGCTTTGGGGAGAAGCCGAGGCGGATACAGCACCAAGATTCATGTGAGTGTAGATGGGTTGGGAAATCCGCTGGAATTGAGAATAACTGGCGGAGAAAAGAGCGATATTACTCAAGGGGAAGAATTGATAGAGGGCTGGCAGAGAAAGGATACCAAAGTAATTGGGGATAAAGGATATGATGCGGATAAGTTGATTAAGAAGATAGGGGAAGCTCAAGCGGTTATTCCGCCTAAAAGGAATAGAAAGACGCAGCGGCATTATGACAAGCATCTGTATAAAGAGAGGCATTTAATCGAATGCTTTTTTCATAAGTTAAAGCAGTACCGGCATCTATGTTCTCGTTTTGACAAATTGGCCAGGAACTTCTTGAGTTTTCTCTATCTCGTCAGTGCTCTCTTTTGGCTCAAATGAAAGATCAACACAACCTAGTCCTGCTGGTGGGAAAACAGATAAGCTCCCACAAAAGCCAGGATTACCGCCAAGCCGCCCAAAACTCCCACCGTGTACCAGGGAAACTCCGCAAGCGGCTGGTAGGCGGCTGCCCGCATGCCAATGCTGGCGTAGGAAAGGGGCAGGCAATAGACCAGCACCTGCAGGTAGGTCGGCAACTGGGCGGGATCGAAAAAGGTGGCCCCTAGGAAAGACATGGGCGTAATCAAAAAGTTGGTTAGCACGCCCACACTCTCCAGGCTGGGCACCTTCAAGCCAGCAATTACCCCAATGCCGGCAAAGACGGCGCAATCCAAAAGTAGAACCAACAGCGACAAGGGGTGAAGCAGGCCCCAGGCCCCCGTACCCAGCACCCCCACCGCCAACACCCCCAAGGCCGTCAGCAGGCCGCGGGCAATGCCCGCCAGCACCTTGCCCAGATGCAAAGACAAGGGGTGCACCGGCAACAGCAGCAGCTCTTCAAAGCTCTTGGTAAATAGCCGCGATCCACAAATGGAGAAGGTGGTGCCGGCAAAGCTGATGGTCATGGCTGAAAGAGCCACCATCCCCGGCAAGATAAAGCGCAAATAAGAACCTGCCGCCGTGGATCCGGCCACCTCGGCCAAAGCTTCGGCCCGCAGGGATCCCCCTAGGCCCACCCCAAAGGCAACAATGTAGATGAGGGGAGCCACCAGCCCCGAGGCCACCACCTGCCAAACTCGCCCCCGCAGATCCAGCCAGTCGCGCCAGAAGATGGTTAAACTGTCTTCCCAGATTCGCTGATAGGGTAGGGTCAGGGCACGGCTTACCATAGGTTTTCTTCGCTGTATTAGAGGTCTTCTTGTTTTCTGCTGCCGCGGCCGTGGGGAACTGCTTGCTGCTCCCCACTAGTAACCGTAGTAGTTGGAGCGCCGCGACCGCCACCAGGCCACCGGCAGCGCCAATGCCTTGCTGAGAGTGGACACGTAAGCGCGGGTGCGAAAAACCTGGTAGTGGTTGCGCTCGATGGCGTTGAGAATCTGCCGGTAGAGCATCAAGGAAGCGGCTACCGGCCAGCGGGAGTCCGGCTGCAGGGTAGGGATCCCCCGTTCCGCTTGGGCATAGAGCTCTCTAGCCCGCCGGATCTCATAGTCCATCAAAGCCATCCAGCGCTCGTCAATAACATAGTTAAACAGGTCCCGCTCGGAGTAGTTGAAGCGGCGCAGATCTTCCAGGGGGATGTAGATCCGCCCACGGCGGGCGTCCTCTCCCACATCCCGCAAGATGTTGGTTAGTTGCATGGCGATCCCCAGCGCCACCGCCTCCTCGCGGCCATCCCGGCCCGGCACAAACCCCATGATCTCCGAGCACATCAGCCCCACCACCCCAGCCACGCGGTAGCAGTAGACCCGCAGATCCTCCCAGGTGGCGTAGCGCTGGGTATCCAAGTCCATGCTCTGCCCCCGCAACATCTCGCGGAAGGGCTCAATGGAGAGGCAGTAGGTGCGGATGGTGTGGATCAAAGCGAGGTCCGTGGGGACTTGCGGCTCGCCTCCCTGGAAGAGCGACTCCAGATGGGATCCCCACTGCTCCAGCTTGCTGCGGGTGACCTCCACCTCTGCCTGGCTGGCTTCCAGTCCATCCAGCAACTCATCGGTTTGCCGCAGCCAAGCGTAGATGGCCCAGATGGCCCGCCGTTTGGACTGGGGCAAGAGCAGGGATCCCAGGTAGAAAGTCTTAGCGTGCTTGGCCGTAATCTGGCGACAGAGGGCAAAAGATTGCTCAAGCGGACTCATCTGGCTATCTCCAGGAGCACAGGGCCAGGATAGAGAAGGAAGAGGAACGGCGAGGGCACATATCAACACTACGGGAAAGCGGACGCCGCGGATAGCCTAGAAGAGGTTGTGGGGAAAAGAAAGATTCAAAAGGCATAGGAGGCGGACGGCGGAGAGCTAGACCCCCGCAGCTGCCAGAGTTGAGGCCGAGACAGAAGCGCGTTGAAATGGGATCTCCTTGTTGATGGCCTCCGCCGCCCACTTGCCGGAGAGGATGGCCCCCTCCATGCTGCCCAGGAAGGGCTGTAGGGTGTAGCTGCCCGCCAAGAAGAAGTTGGGAATAGGGGTAACTTGAGTGGGGCGATACTGCTGTCTGCCAGGGGTAGCCTTGTAGACCGAGCGCGGCGTTTTCACCACCACCCACTTGCGCACGCGGGCGGGGTTGGGGCCGGTAAGGTGCTGGGGAAAGAGTTTTTTCAGTTCCTCCAGCGTGGCGGCAAAGATCTCCTCATCGCCGCGATCAATCCACTCGGCAGCCGGAGCCAGCACCAGCTCCAACATGGACCGCTCCGGATCGGCATAGGCCCGGCAGGTGTTGCTCATGTCGGCATACACGCTCAATAGCGGCGAGCGGGAAAACAAGGAGTGATCGATGTGAGTAATCTTGCGGTCAAACCAGATCTGCAGGCTAATTACTGGCACCCCCTCCAGTTCACGCAGCTTTTGGAAAAAGGGGATCCCCCACCACTGCGCCGGCAGCAGCTCCTTGAGCGCGTCCACCGAAAGGGCCGAGACATAGGCATCGGCAGTCACCTCCACCGGCCCAGAGGGGGTGGCTAAGCAAAACCCGGCCACGCTGTTATCGAGGTTGAGACGAATGTCCTGCAACGCCGCCTTCAAATGCACTTCCCCCCCACGGGCGACAATGTAGTCCACCATCGGCTGGCAGAGCCGCTCTGGGGGAGCGCCGTCTAGGTAGGCAATCCTAGAGCCATCTTTTTGCTGCAAAAAGCGGTTCAAGGCCGTCAGGGGCACCATGGCCGAGATCTCCTCCGGGTTGATGAAGGCCAGGGCCTTGGAGACGGCAATGAAAATATCGGTGTTGACCCGCTCGTCAATACCCTGCCGCCGCAGCCATTCCAAGAGGCTATAGCGATCCATCTGCTCCACATAGCGCTGGCCGCGAATCATGGCCGGCACCAGCCCCAGGGCAAACTTCACCTTTTCCCCCCAGGTGAGCATGTCGTTGTTGCGCAAGATGCCGACAATGGCGTTGAAAGGAGCGGGAATATCCGGCAGGTCAAAGCGGGAATAGGTGCCCGGCTTGTCCGGCTGGTTGAAAATCAAGCTGTGTTCCTTCCACTGCAGGCGATCGGAGATGCCCAGCTCCCGGAACAGCTGCAACGTGTTGGGGTAGGCGCCAAAAAAGTTGTGCAGCCCCGTCTCGATCCAGTCGCCGTCGGCATCTTTCCAGGCAGCCACCAGGCCACCCAAAACATCCCGCCGCTCAAAGAGGAGCGGTTGATGCCCGGCATCGCAGAGATACTTGGCACAGGCCAGCCCGGCCAGCCCGCCACCAGCAATGGCAACACGCATGAGGGTAACGACAGAGCAACATTTTTATTCTATTTGCAAACCGTTACAATTGCCGGGGCCAAGGGGCAGACGGAAGGCCGACCCAGCAAAAGCAGCGGAACAAGGGGATCCCTGAGCCCATCGGTCTCGCTGTCGGGATCCCAATCGCTGGTAGGATACATACGGAAGAAAAAATAAAGATTTTCTGCAGTCCGGGGGAAAACAACGATGGCCAAACAAACACTGGGATCCCTGCTGTCATCTGGCTTTGATTTAAACGGCAAGCGCGTGCTGGTGCGCGCCGACTTCAACGTCCCGTTGGATCCCCAGGGCAACATCACCGACGACACCCGCATTCGCGCCTCCCTGCCCACCATCCACGCCCTCACCCAGGCAGGCGCCAAAGTGATCCTCACCAGCCACCTGGGCCGCCCCGTCAAGAAGGACAAAGAGACAGGCGCGGTTAAGGTCGCCCGCGAGGGCAATAGCCTGGCCCCCGTAGCCACCCGTCTTTCTCAATTGCTGGGCCAGCCGGTTGCCTTTGCCCCCGACTGCATCGGCCCTGAGGCCGAGGCGGTAGTGAACCGCCTGGAAAACGGCCAGGTGGCCCTGCTGGAAAACGTCCGCTTCTACCCAGAAGAGGAGGACAACGACCCGGAATTTGCCCGCAAGCTGGCCTCACTGGCCGACCTGTTTGTCAACGACGCCTTTGGCAGCGCCCACCGCGCCCACGCCTCCACTGCCGGCGTCACCGCCTACCTCCAGCCTGCTGTGGCCGGCTACCTGGTGGAAAAGGAGCTGCAGTTTCTTTCGGGCGCCATCGAGAATCCGCGGCGCCCCTTGGCGGCCATCATCGGCGGCTCCAAAGTCTCCACTAAGATCGGCGTCATTGAGCGGCTCCTGGAAAAAGTGGACAAGCTCCTGCTGGGCGGCGGCATGATCTTTACCTTTTACCAAGCCCAGGGCCTCAAGACCGGCAAATCCCTGGTAGAAACCGACAAGCTGGATCTCGCCCGCTCCCTGATGGAAAAAGCCAAAGAGCGGAGGGTGGAGCTGCTGCTGCCGGTGGATGTGGTGGTAGCCGATAGGTTTGACAAAGATGCCCAGGCCCAGACCGTTTCCATCCACGCCATCCCCGAGGATTGGATGGGCTTGGACATCGGCCCGGAATCGATCAAAGCCTTCCAGGCTGCCCTGCAGGGGTGCCAAACCGTGGTCTGGAATGGGCCAATGGGCGTGTTCGAATTCGACCGCTTTGCCCTGGGCACAGAAGCCATTGCCCGCACCCTGGCCGATCTCACTCAAGCGGGAGCCACCACCATCATCGGCGGCGGCGACTCGGTGGCAGCTGTCGAGAAAGTTGGCCTCGCTGACAAGATGACCCACATCTCCACCGGCGGCGGGGCCAGCTTGGAGCTATTGGAAGGCAAAGTGCTGCCCGGCATTGCCGCTCTCACAGAAGCGTAGGTTCCTCCTTCGGGTCGCAGCCCCTCCAATCCAAAAACCAAGCCAAAAAGTAGGGGCTGGATTCAGCCCCTCCTAACTTTAGTCGGTGTAGATCGCTGCAGCGATGGCGAGACAGGATCCGGCCTAGTGCACCACCACTTTAACGTTGGCGTTGTTCAGGCCAGGACGCTTCACCTCGGCCAAGGTCTTGTTGACGGCGTACTTTTGGTTGATGGAGTTGATCAACTCGGTTTGGTTGTGCTTCTTGGCCACGCCCCACAGATCGGCGATCAGGTCGTAGGAACCGTCGGGATTCTTCGACCAGCCCAGGTCGTAGTCGCCTTCCAACTGAGCCACGATGTCAGCGCGAACACGCTGGCCGTTGTAGCCACGCACGTCGGCGTTCAGCTTAACGGTGTAGCCGAGATCGCGCAGAGAGTTGATCAGGACTTGACCGTCAGTGATTTTGGTACGCAGGGTGCTAAAATGAGACATGGTGTTTCTCTCCTTTGTATAGGGGTTGGAACATCGACACAAACAATGGGCACTGTTCTTTGGGGAAGGTTTGGGCCCTGCCGTCCCTGCTTCTGTCAAGGTAGCTTTGGATCCTCACCTCCTCCTAGAACTCCAGCCGCTGGTACTCGGCTACAGAGGCCGCTGCAGGCCGAGCCCGCTGCTGGGCCCATTCCCTCAACGCTACCACTTGCTCCGTCATGGTGCGAGATAGCGGTTGAGTTGCTTTCGTTGCTGCCAAAATGTCCAGTTGGGTAAATTCGCGGTTCTGGGCAAACGCTTCGTACATGGCAGCAATCAAAACTTGTTCGATCTCCGCGCCGGAGAAGCCTTCACAGGCTGCGGCCAACTGGCGCAGATCAAAGCGGCTGATGTCGCGCCGCCGCTTCTTCAGGTGGATCTCGAAAATCTCCATCCGCTCGTTGATGTTGGGGAGATCCACGAAGAAAATCTCGTCAAAACGGCCCTTGCGCAGGAATTCACCCGGCAGACGATCCACACGGTTGGCCGTGGCCATGACAAAGACCGGCGAGCGCTTCTCCTGCATCCAGGTCAGGAAAGAGCCAAAGATGCGGCTGGAGGTGCCCCCGTCAGAATCGCTGGAGCCTGCTGATCCAGCAAAGGCTTTGTCCAGCTCGTCGATGAAAAGGATGGCAGGGGCGAGAGATTCAGCAGTCCGCAGGGCACTGCGCAGATTTGCTTCCGATTTGCCCACCATGGAGCCATCATAAACGCGGCCCATGTCCAGACGCAGCAGGGGCAGGCCCCAGAGACGGGCAGTGGTCTTGGCGATCAGCGACTTACCGCAGCCGGGCACGCCCAGGATCAGCAAGCCCTTGGGGGCAGGTAGCCCGTAGGCGCGGGCTCGCTCGGTAAAAGCCTCGGAACGCTGCAGCAACCAGCGCTTTAACTCCTCGAGGCCGCCAACGGCGTCGATGGTCTCGTCCTCTTCGATAAACTCGAGAATGCCGTTGCGCCGGATCAGTTGCTTCTTCTCAGAGAGGATGATGTCTACTTCTGCCTCGGTGAGGCGACCATGCATCACCACAGCCTTGCGGTAGACTTTTTCTGCCTCGTCCTGCGTTAGGCCCAGGGCCGCCTTGAGCAACTTTTCGCGGGTATCAGGAGCCAAAGGCAGGGAGCGCGGGATCTGCTCCAGCTGGCGGTTGAGGGCGCGCTCCAATGTGGCCATGTCCGGCAGGGGGAAGTCCACTACGCAAATGTCTTTCTCCAGCTCGACCGGGATCACCTGCACCGGCGACATGAGCAGGATGGTTTTGTGGGATCCCTTCAGGCTGGCAATAGCATCCCGCAGCCAGCGCTTCACCTCGGTGTTGTCCAAGAAGTCATGTAGGTCTTTGAAGACGCAGATGGCGGGATCCTTTTGCTCCATTACCCACTGGATGGCGGGCTGGGGGGATTGGGTGTTGTGCTGGGTGAGGCTGCGGGGGTTGCCGTATTCGACGATGCCGTGGGTAACTGTCCAAATGAATAGGCGACGCTGAGGCTTAAGGGTGCGGGCAATTGCTGCCAGAGCCGCTTCTGCCCGTTCCTCCTCTGGAGTCAGCAGGTACAGCAGTGGGTATTGAGCTTGAATGAGGATGCTTAGCTCTTGCATGGGAAACACCAACTGCAGAGGGGAAATTTCAGGAGCCGCCAGAACGGTTGAAAAATGGGGTTCGAGTTGCCTAGGTATTGGATTGCACTTGGGAGTACGCCCTTGTTGGATGGATTTTGAGAGGATTTTAGAAGCCTTCTGTGTTGCTGTCTGCTCCTATCAGCTCAAGTTCCTGAAGGGGGCCCGCTTGGGAGCGTTCTAGCAGGGTACCAGAGCATCCTGCCGTTGCTCTTCCGAGCCAGCAGCCGATCCCCAGTATTCTGGCTCCACCTCTTCAAGGATGGCTTCGGCAGCCGATGTCTGGTGCAGGGAAACCACCTCTCCATCGCGGATAACAAATGGGTGACTACACTTGGGACATTGATGGACACGATAGGCGCTACCTTGTACCCCTTCAATGACCTCTGGGTGAAGCAGATAGAAGGTAATGGCCTTCTCTGCCACTGCCGACATCGGCTCCCGCTCCACGGCAGCCCGAATCTTCAGATTCCGGTGCAGCTCAGGTGAGAGATACAGGGTCACCTTCTGCTTGGACTCTGTGCCTTCCACTACCTCTGGCCGATGATTCATGGCTAACCGCTTTCTTTGAATTGCTTGCCAAACTTGGGGCCTATCATAGCCAGTCTGCCGGCTTGACGGCAAGTTTTTAACAATCTGTAACAAACAATTTTCTTGATGGCCCTCTGTGGATACCTGCGGCTGGGGGAGTAGGCTAGGTGGAAGACAAGGAGCGGAATGTCCAATCCCTATGGAACGCTTGATCAACACCCTCAGCAAAAATTTCTCTAGCTGGGGCCGCCGTGCCCTGGTGCAGGCCAGCGATGGTTTGGCCAGCTTGAGAGACACTGCCGTGGATAACGGCAATCTGTTACTCTGCAAGGCTCGCATCGCGTTCGCGGATGCCAGCTTCACCACCCTAAAGGCAATTCGGTCTCGCTTTGGCGCCAGTCGCTGACGGTTGGGCAGAAGCACCCTGCTAGCCGCCCAGATCTTGCAGCCGATAGAGGCTGGCATAGAGCCTGCTGAGGGCCATGAGCTCGGCATGGGATCCCTGCTCCTTGAGTTCCCCCCGCTGCAGAACCAAAATGCGATCCACATTGCGGATGGTGGAAAGGCGGTGGGCGATGATCAGAGCGGTGCGATCCCGCAGCAGGGTGTCTAGAGCGGATTGCAGGAGGGCTTCGGTGCCCACATCCAGGCTGGCCGTGGCCTCATCCAAGACCAAGATTTTGGGATCCCGCCACATGGCCCGCACAAAGCTGATAAGCTGTTTCTGGCCGCTGGAGAGGTTGCTGCCCCGCTCTCGCACAGGGGTGGCGTAGCCTTGGGGCAAATTGCGGAGGAAGTCATGCAGGTTGAGTTGGCGGGCGACCTGCTCCACTGCCGCTAGATCTGCCTTCTCTCCTAGGGTGATGTTTTGCTGGATATCCCCGGAAAACAAAAATCCATCCTGCAGGATTACCCCTAGGTGGCGGTGCAGCTCAGCCTGGGGGAGATCCCGAATATCAACGCCGTCAATGCGAATAGATCCCTGGGTTACGTCGTAGAGACGGCAGAGCAAGCGAATAATGGAGCTTTTCCCGGCTCCCGTGGGCCCCACCAGGGCCACTTTTTCTCCGGGGCGGATGGTGAAGGTGAGGTCTTTGAGCACCCACTCCCCGGGGTTGTAGGCAAACCAGACGTGCTCGAACTGCACCTCTCCTCTGGCATTGGGGGGCAAGTGGCGGGGCTGAGCGGGATCCCGGATGGCAACCGGCAGGCTGAGGATGGCGTCGATGCGCTCGACGGCGGTGAACCCCGCCTGTAGGGCCGTAAACTTTTCGGCCAACTGCCGCAGCGGGTTGAAAAACCGTTGCGAAAAGAGAACAAAGGCGTAGAGGCTGCCAAAGGTGAGGGGTTCCCCGGGCAGGGGCAGGGATCCCGTCCATCCCCCTCCAAGTGAGCCTCTACCGGCTGACATCACCTGCTGCCCGCCCACCCAGAGCAAAGCCGCCACGGCCAGCCAAGACACCCACTCCAAAACGGCAGAAAGGGCAGAATCATAAAGGATGGTTTGATCCACTTCCCGGATGTAGCGGCGGTTCATGGTTTGAAAAATCTCGCTATTGAGCCGCTCCCGCCGAAACAGTTGCACCACGGTAATGCCCAAGATGTTCTCCTGGATCCAGGAGTTCAGCTTGGAGAGTTCTTCGCGCACGCGAAAGTTGGCATCCCGAAAGCGGCGCTGCAACTCGAGGACAACAGCGCTGATGGGCAGGACGATGAGGATTAGCAGCAAGCCCAGATCCCAGCGTTGGCTGAGCATGACCACCGCGATCACCCCCAGAGTAAACAGGTCGCTGACAATGCCGACGGCACCGGTGGAAAAGACATCCCCCAAGGCTTCCACGTCGCTGGTGATGCGGGTGATCAACTTGCCCACCGGGGTGCGGTCGAAAAACTGAGCCGGCAAGGCCAGAATGTGGGCGAAGAGATCGTCGCGGATGTCGCGGGTCATCAACTGCCCCAGCTTTTGGCTGACATACCCTTCCAGGGCTTGGAAGAGCCAGCGAACCAGTACCGTTAGGATCAACAGCCCCACATAGGGCCAAAGGTCGGAGAGGATCCCGGCCTCACCTCGTTCCAGCGCTCGGGCAATGGGGCCATCCAGAGCCCGCTGTAGGATCAGAGGCTGCACCGCATCCGCCAAGGCCAAAGGGGGCAGAAAGGCCAAGGCCGCCAACACCAGCCTGAGGTGCCGACGGGCATAGGGCCAGAGCAGCCGCAGCAGCCGCCAATCGCTTTCTCGCCGAGGGCGGGGATCCCTACTTAAATCGGTATCGGGGGGAGAGGCGGCAAGGCTCACAGGCTTACACCCAAGAACAACAAAGACAACTCATAGAGAGCACTGATCTACTCTAAGCGCTCTCCCTGAGGGAGAGGGAGTTTGGGATCCGCAAGGGTTTCCTCGCCATTGGGAATGGCTATAGCTGCACCCCTAATGGCTCTGGGACGGACGGAAAACTGGCCGCTTCAGGAGCTTCTGGCCGCTCGGTTCGGGCAGGCTGTAGGCAGCTTGATGAGGAGAAACCGGCAATGTCTTACTCAACCTCTTACTCCGTGTCTTACTCGAAAATCTTTTTCCCAGTTTGGGTGGCGGGGCTGCTGTTGTTGATCGGCGGCGGGATCCTGTTTGGCCTGTTGCGGGCTTTTGGGCTACCTATTGGGGAGCTGGCCGATTGGGCCATTGGGATCGCCAGCTTTTGGTGGCTGGTGGTGATCGTCACCCTTCCCTGGAACCTCTACTTTCAGGCCAAGGCCGTTCAGCAGGAGGCGGTTGTGTCTCAGGAACGAGGGATCCCGGTGGAAGATTCAACGTTTGCCTTCCTGCAAAAGCTCAGCTGCTGGTCGTTGCGCATAGCCATTGCCCTGCATGGGCTGTCGGCTCTGGTTTTCTACGGCCTGGCGGCTGGGCAGGTGACCCCCCTCGGCTACCCCAGCGCTGTGGCTGCCCTGTTGTTGACGGCTCTGCGCCCGGCCATCCGCGGCTACGAGTATTTGGCCGACCGCTTGGCCCAGTTGCAAGGGCAAATCCGCATCCCTCGCGAAGATGCCCTCGAGCTGGCGGAACGACTAGAGCAGTTGCAGCGCCAAGTCGAGCAGTTGCAGGAGCAATGGGATCCCGGCAAGCCCGGTTCTTGGGCCCAACAAGAGGAAGAAACCCGGCGCTACCTACGGCAGGAGCTGGCCGCGCTCAAGGCCCAACTGGAACAGTTGCGGGCCAGCAACGAGCTAGACCACAGCCAACTGCGCCAAGAGACCCGCCAAGCTGTGGCTCAGCTCAGTGTGGATAGCCAATTTCTCGGCCATGTGCGGGAGATCCTGCGCTTCATCAAGGAAGCCTAGCGGGATCCGTTGTTCAGCCCTTCCAACTGGGCGGAAAACTGAGAAGGAACAAGCTTGGTGCCCACCCCGGCATCGGTCAAAATCTCCAGCAGCAGAGAGTGAGGGGATCCCCCATCCAGAATGTGGGCTGCCCGTACCCCTTGTGCCAAGGCGCGAATGCAACACTGCACCTTCGGGATCATGCCGCCCTTGACGACACCGGCTTGGATCAACTGGCGAGCCGTCTCGATATCCAGCAACGTAATCAGAGAGCTGCGATCCTGAGGATCTTTGAGAATGCCAGGGGTGTCGGTGAGCAAAATCAGCTTTTCTGCCCCCAGAGCAGCCGCCAGTTCTCCCGCCACCGTATCGGCGTTGATGTTGTAGGCTTGGCCTGTCTCATCGGCAGCCACACTGGAGATCACCGGAATCTGTCCACCTTCCAATAGGGTTTGCAGCAACTGGGGGTTGATACTGCTCACTTCCCCAACAAAGCCAATCTCCGCCCGGCCCTGGGATCGCGCTTTGATCAAGTTGCCATCCCGCCCGCACAGCCCCACCGCCGATCCGCCGGCCAAGCTGATGAGCTGCACGATCTGCTTATTAACCTTGCCCACCAACACCATCTCCACTACTTCCATGGTGGCGGCATCGGTAACCCGCAAGCCATCCACAAACTTGAAGGGAATGTCCAGTTTTTGTAGCCAACTGTTGATCTCCGGCCCCCCCCCATGCACCAACACCGGGCGGATCCCCACACAGGCCAGAAAGACGATGTCTCGGAGCACCTCGGCCCGTCGCTCTTGATGCAC
The DNA here is from genome assembly GCF_047461575.1 of Synechococcus sp. W60.1. NCBI lineage: Bacteria > Bacillati > Cyanobacteriota > Cyanophyceae > Synechococcales > Synechococcaceae > Synechococcus > Synechococcus sp. W60.1. The sequence goes on from NZ_JANSHL010000002.1 coordinate 272,703, forward strand.
CATAGCTGCGCCGCCATATTTGATGACAATGACGCGGCCTTGGTACTGCTGAATGTAGGGTAGCGCTTCGATGAGGATCTGCGCCCGCGTGAGGGGATCACAGGCCGACCCAGTCGCCTCAGAAAGGGAAGAGTTGGTTTGCACCGCCGTAAGTCCCTAGAAGTTCAGAAAACCTGACCCAGAGTATCGCATTCTGCAGATCCTCAGGTATGGAACGGGATCGCCAGCAAAGGCAACAGGGCCAACCCCAACCAGGCCCAACCCCGAATTAAAGAAAAATGGGGCGGGGGGAGCAACAGGCCCTGACTCTGCCTGCCGCAACAGGGCATCGATACGCTCTTGCAGCCGCTGCCTTGGGTCTGAACTCACGGTCATTGCAAAGCCAACCCAAGCTGCCGCCGGTTGCTCCACCACGCCATAGCCCACCACCTGCAGCAGGGCCTCTCCCAACAGCAAGGGATCCACCCGTTGGGCAGCCCAGCGATCCGCCCGCAGTTCCCGCAGAGTGAGCAATTCCTGCCAGAGGGCCTCGGTGTTGGGCAGCCAGCCGGTGAGGCGTCGCAGCCAGCCCACCCCAAACATCCACAGGGTGTCGCGGTAGTGGCGATGGGCTTCTTCGTGAGCGATTACAGCCCGCAAGTGCTCATCATCCAACTGCTCCAGCAGGCCGCGGCTGACCACCAACTGGGCATTCCACACCCCCACTTGGGCAGCAAAAGGGATCTCCAAATCCAGCACATAGGCCGGAGAGCCATGCAAATCCACCTGGGCCAGAGCTTGCAGGTGGGCACGTCGATAGGAGCGCCAGTATTCCCAAATCCAGTGCAAGGCCACGCCGCCGGCCACGGCCAGCAACAGCAGAGCACAGCCGTAGCAGAACCAGCCCCCCACCCCGGCCATTTGTCCCCACGGCCCCATCCAGGCCAAGGCCAAAGCAGTGGTCAGCAACAGCAGCGGGGGCAGCAAGAAGTGGATCCAAGCCCGCTGCCAACGTCGGCCCCATCCCCCACTCCTGTCCAGGCGCACCTGGGCTCGCCACAGGCAACTGAGGCCCAAGCCCAGCAATAACATGCCCAAGTGGCTCATCGCGGATCCCTCCTGGCTTGACGGGCTGCCCGCAGCCGTTCGGCAATCGCCTGCAACTGGGACACGCTGGCCTGATCCAGGCTATCGGCAAAGGCTGCCACCGTATCGGGATCCCCTACAGCCAAAAACTGCTGCAGGTGGGTGAAGGCCCTGAGGCTGGCCGCTTCCTGACGAGAAAGACGAGGCCGCCACAGCATGGGCAGATTCCGCCCTTGGGGATCGGTGCGGCGCTCACAGCTCACCCAGCCCTTCTGGCTCAAGCGCTGCAAAACTGTGGTCACAGAGGCATAGGCCAGCTCCCGATCCGGATCGGCCAAGATGCGCTCGTGGATTTGACGGGTGCTGGCACTGCCCAGATCCCAGAGGATGTCCAAGATTTCCGACTCCAGAGGGCCCAGCGACAGTTGCTTGGGACGATGCTTGGGCAACATGAGCCTTTGCCGGTGTAGGAATTTCTATCTAGCTAGATTAACTGTTGGAGTCTCAAGCCCCGCAGCCATTTTAAGGATCCGCTAAGCTCGAAGATGGTGGTTCTTCGTACTGTTTCTTCCCATGGCTGCTCCCACCTATTACACCATCACCTTCGGCTGCCAAATGAACCGCGCCGATACCGAGCGCATGGCCGGGATCCTGGAGTCCCTGGGGTATGTGGCCACCGAAGATGAGTTGCAGGCGGACTTAGTTCTCTACAACACCTGCACCATCCGCGACAATGCTGAGCAGAAGGTCTATTCCTACCTGGGCATCCAGGCACAGCGCAAGCGCAAGAACCCGGCCATCAAGCTGATCGTGGCCGGCTGTGTAGCCCAGCAAGAGGGGGAGAAATTGTTGCGCCGCGTCCCTGAGCTGGATCTGGTCATGGGCCCCCAGTACGTGAACCGCCTTGGGGATCTGTTGGCGCAGGTGGAAGCCGGAAACCAGGTGGTGGCCACCGAGCCGGTTGAGATCCCAGAAGACATCACCAAGCCCCGTCGCGACAGCCAGGTCACTGCTTGGATCAACGTTATCTACGGTTGCAACGAGCGCTGCACCTACTGCATCGTGCCGCGGGTGCGAGGGCAAGAGCAGTCCCGCCAGCCCCAGGCCATCCGCGCCGAAATCGAAGACGTGGCCAGAGCAGGCTATCGAGAGGTGACGTTGCTGGGGCAGAACATCGATGCCTACGGACGGGATCTGGATCCGAAAACCAACCTGGCCAGCTTGTTGCGCTTCGTCCATTCGGTGGAAGGTATTGAACGGATTCGCTTTGCCACCAGCCACCCGCGCTACTTTACCGAGGAGCTGATCGCCACCTGCGCCGAGCTGCCCAAAGTCTGCGAGCACTTCCACATTCCCTTCCAGGCGGGCAGCAACGAAGTGCTCAAGCGGATGCGGCGCGGCTACACCCACGAGCGCTATCGCCAGATCATCCAGCTCATCCGCCAATACATGCCCGAAGCCGCCATCAGCGCCGATGCCATTGTCGGCTTCCCGGGAGAGACCGAAGCTCAGTTCCAAGAAACCCTGCAACTGGTGCAGGACATTGGCTTTGACCAAGTGAACACCGCCGCCTACTCCCCTCGTCCCGGCACCCCCGCCGCTGAGTGGCCCGACCAAGTGCCCGAGGAGGAAAAAAGCGACCGCCTGCAACGGCTGAACCGACTGGTGGCCGAGGTGGCCGCCGCCCGCAGTGCCCGACTTCTAGGCCAGGTGCAAGAGGTGCTGGTGGAAGGCCCCACCCCGAAACACCCCCGCCAGGCAATGCGGCGTACCCGCGGCAATCGCGTGGTGTTCTTTGAAGGCAATCCGGAGCAACTGCAGGGATCCCTGGTGCCGGTGCGCATTACCGCCACGCGAGCTTTTTCGCTGACCGGAGAGGCAGTTACCGTCCGCGCGAGCGAGCCATAGGATGAAGGCTCTCACAAACACAACTTTCCCCAGTTCCCTCTTGTCCGATTGCGCCGGCGGAGCGCCTCTCCAGGGAGCTGTTTCGCTGAGAAAAACCATGCCCTCCTGGGTGAACAGCTTTAAGGCAACCGCCAGGCAGTCACTGCCCTTTCCGCCACGCCGACCAGGGCACAACCACCGCCCTAGCTAGCTTTCTTCCGCGCAGCAGTAGAACGGAGCTTCATACACAACGTTTTGGCAACAGCAACAGGCCGGCGCTGGAACAGGCCCCGAATACCTGCCCTGCCTAGCGCAAGATTTCAAAATCCAAAACGGGCTCTGTCTGGGTCACGCGGTAGTACCCGGCCTGGGTACGAACCGAAGCTTGATAGGGGCTGGGCAAATCCAGCGAGCGCAGGGGTGGGATGTTGGTGCGCTGGTTCAGCAAAGTCGTGAAGAAGGCGGTGGTCTGCCGGGCCTGGGAGCGCACCACCTCCTCAGGGAAAATGACCGGATCCACATTCCTGCCTGTATCCAACAGGATCCTATCCAGGGCATCTCCCACCGGATAGGAAGGATAGGCAATTTGGGCCAAGGCGGATCCAGCCGGGATCCCGGCGGACAGACAACCCAGAAGAATGGCCAAAGTCAGACGCATGTGCTGGGATTCCTCCTGCGCTACAGCTTTTCCTCAACACTGGAAAAAAGGGGGGGTTGGACATTGCCAGTCAACCTTGATCCCCGTGCAGCCTACCTTTTGACCGGCAGCTAGAGCGGATTCTACTCGAAATGCCTCAATTGGCAACCGCCTGCAACCCAATGGAGGGCCAACATGACAAAGGATCTCGCCGCCGACTAGGATCAGGATGCTCTGCTTGGGATCCTTAGACCTGTGAGTGTTTGTGTTCGCATTGCCCCCAGCCCAACCGGAAATCTGCACATCGGCACCGCCCGAACGGCAGTGTTCAACTGGCTGTATGCCCGTCGCCACGGTGGCCGGTTCATTTTGCGCATCGAGGACACCGACCGCGACCGCTCTTTGCCCCGCTACACCCGCAACATTTTGGCGGGCCTGGCCTGGTTGGGCCTAGACTGGGACGAAGGGCCGGTCTACCAATCCAAGCGCATCGAGCGCTATCAAGCGGTGGTACAGCAGCTTCTAGATCAAGGGCTGGCCTACCGCTGCTACGTCAGCGAGGCAGAGCTGGAGGAGATGCGCGCTGCCCAGAAGGCTGCCGGCAAAGCCCCCCGCTACGACAACCGCCACCGCTTTCTCACCGAAGCCCAGCGACGAGCCTACGAAGCCGAGGGTCGGCAGCCGGTGATCCGCTTCAAAATCGAGGAGCCCCTGGAAGTGTCTTGGGTGGATCTCATTCGCGGCCCCATTACCTGGAACACCCAGGACTTGGGGGGGGATATGGTCATTGCCCGGGCGGATGGCTGCCCTCTCTACAACTTGGCGGTGGTGGTGGATGACATCGACATGGGCATCACCCATGTGATTCGCGGCGAAGATCACATCGGCAATACCCCCAAGCAGATTTTGCTCTACCGCGCTCTTGGCTACGAACCTCCCCAGTTCGCCCATTCTCCGCTAATCCTGAACCCGGAGGGGAAAAAGCTCTCCAAACGGGATGGGGCAACTTCGGTGACGGAGTTCCAGCAGCTGGGCTTTTTGCCAGAAGCTCTCAAGAACTATTTGGCCTTGCTCAGTTGGTCTCCTCCAGATGGGGAAGAGCTTTTCTCTTTGGAAAAGGCGGCTGCGCTGTTCGACTTTGACCGGGTTAACCGTGCGGCTGCCCGCTTTGACTGGGACAAGCTCAACTGGATCAACAGCCAGTACATCAAGCGGCTTTCCCCGCCAGAACTGGTGGAGCGGCTCACCCCCTTTTGGCAGGCGGCAGGGTTTGACCTTTCCGGAGTGCCGGATCCCACCTGGTTAGAAGATGTGGCCCGCCTGATTGCCGATGGCATCGACCGCCTGGCAGAAGCTCCTCCGCTCAGCCGCTTTTTGTTTCAGGAGCCCCTCTGCTACACGTTGCCAGCTCTGGAACAGTTGCGCCTGCCTGGGGTGGCAGAGGCTATGGCTGCTATGGCTGCCACGCTGGCTGCTGCCGAGCTGCCTCAGGTTAACGACTCCGTCCCGCTGACGCGAATGGTGGACAGCTTGAAGCCGCTGGTGGATCAGGTGGCCAAAGCCCAGAACATGAAAAAGGGCCTGCTGATGAAGAGTTTGCGGGCTGCCCTGACAGGAGATCTAGAGGGGCCGGATTTGCTGCAATCTTTTGCGCTTCTGCAGCGGCGGGGCTGGGCCTTGGGGCGGTTAGAGGCTGTGCAGAAGTTGGTTTCTTGTTGATGGAAGTTTATCTCTTGCTGTTAAGCCTTCGGTTGCCTCTGTTGAAAGTGCTCCGCACCGCTGCCGCGATGGGATCCCATGCTGCTAGGCCAGCTACAGGCTGCAAACCAAATTGTCCAAGAACTGGTGCTGCTCTCTTCTCAGTTGTCTTCCCCATCCTCTTCGGACTCTGTAGAGACGAGGGAGCTGGAGCAGTGTGTGCTCAAGTTGGCCCAGACCTTGGTACGGCAGATGGTGGATCGTCTGGGTGCAGCCTCAGCTCGCCTTTGGTTTTTCGACCCGCAGGAAGGATGTTTTCAGTCGGTGGCCCATGCCGGCCTGCTCAGTCCTGCTCATGACCAAATTCAGCGGATCTACCCTGACGACAGCCCTTTGGGGCGGGTGGCCCAGGAGGGTCTGCCGCTTTTGAGCAACAATCCCGCCCAAGAAGCCTGGATGCCCGCCCCGGAGTGGGTGAAGGCCAATGGCTTGCGAGGCTTTGTTGCCTACCCGATTAACCGGGGGGAGGAGCGGCTGGGGGCTTTGGCTCTGCTGAGCCGGACACCTCTGGAAGCCAGCTTTCTGATTGTCAAACACGCGGGGGCACGGCGCATCGATCTCATCATTCAGCCCAAGGTTCAACAGGACGCCGGTTCCTCTATCAACCCTCAGGCTCCCTACACCCACTTGGAGCTGAAGATCATCGACGATGGCTGCGGTATGCCGGAGTCCAAGAGCGGGGCGGATCCCGCCCAGCCGTCTGGCCATGGACACGGGTTGCTCAACATGCGCTACCGAGCCGAGTTGATCGGGGCAAGCATTGCTTGGCGTAATCGCCGCTTTGGCAGTGGCACAGTTGTAGAGCTGCGAGTCCCTCTGCCGCCGAGTCCCCGATCTTGCGGCTAGCCCCCCCTTTTCTGAGGTAGCAGACGCAGCATTTTCAGTCTCAACCTGTTCTATAGTCGTTTAAGCTCAAGGGTTCCCGGTTCTCTAACCTGTCTGGTGGAGGGATCCTCTCACGCTGGCAAGGCGGAGTTTTTGCGCTGTCGTTAACACTGCGAGGAGAAGCATCTGTGGCCTATCGTGTGACTTTGATCCCTGGGGATGGCATCGGCCCGGAAGTGGCCAAGGCGATGACCACGGTCTTGGAGGCTACCGGGGTTGGGTTGGAATGGATCCCGGTAGAAGCAGGAGTGGAGGTGATCGAGAAATACGGCACCCCCTTGCCGCCCCAGGTGTTGGAGTCCATTCGGGAAACCAAAGTGGCGATCAAAGGGCCGATTGGCACTCCCGTAGGTACTGGCTTTCGTTCGGTCAACGTGGCCATTCGCAAGGAGCTGGATCTCTACGCCAATCTGCGCCCGGCCAAATCCATGCTCGGTGTCAAAAGCCCTTTTCAAGACATTGACCTAGTGGTGGTGCGGGAAAATACTGAAGATCTCTATGCCGGGATCGAGTTTGAACGGGGCACGCCGGAAGCCATCCAAGCGCGGGAGGAAATGATGCGCCTCTCCGGCAAACCCATCCGCGAGGGATCCGCCATTGGCATCAAGCCCATTTCGGACTTCGGCAGCCGCCGCATTGTCAAATTTGCCTTTGAGTACGCCCGCCAGAATGGCCGCAAGAAGGTGACGGCAGTTCACAAAGCCAACATCATGAAGTTCACCGATGGCTTGTTTTTGCAGGTGGCACGGGAGGTGGCCCAGGAGTACCCCGACATCGAGTTTGAAGATCGCATCGTGGACAACATGTGCATGCAACTGATGCAAAAGCCGCAGCTCTACGATGTGCTGGTGCTCACCAACCTCTATGGGGACATCATTTCCGACTTGTGCGCGGGGATGATCGGCGGGCTGGGGGTGGCGCCAGGAGCCAACATTGGCGATGGGATTGCGGTTTTTGAGGCCATTCACGGCTCTGCTCCCAAGTACGCTGGCCAAAACAAAGTCAACCCCTGCGCTCTGATCCTCTCCGGGGCGATGATGCTGCGCTACCTGGGAGAGCGGGAGGCTGCCGCAAGGGTGGAGGCGGCGGTGCAGGCGGTGATCGCCGAGGGCAAGCAGGTCACCTATGACCTGGCCACAGGGGATCCCGTCGGCACTCAGGAGATGGCCAAGGCCATTGCTGCCCGCGTGCAGGAGATGGCTCCGCAGTAGTTGGGATCGCTGATTGGGGATCAATCAAACGTTCTGACTCCGCTCTCCCCTCTCTCTTGGGAAGAGTCAGTGGGGGTGAGGGCCTCAATACCCCAAAACCGGATCCACCACCCCCAGCAAGGGATCCCCGGCCCGGAAGCGCCGCACATTTTCTCGCACCCGCTTAGAGAGGGCTGGGACAATCATGGCATCGGTAAGAGCAGTGTGGGGGGTAATCAGGCAGTTGGGCAAGCTCCAGAGGGGATGCCCATCCGGTAGGGGCTCGGGATCCGTAACATCCAAGGCAGCCCCGCGAATGACCCTCTGCTGCAGGGCGGCCACCAAGTCGGAGGTCACGATGTGTTTTCCTCGCGCCACATTCACCAGCCAGCACTGGGATCCCATCTGCTCCAACTCAGCTTGGGCGATGATCCCCTCGGTTTCCGGCGTGAGGGCCAAAGCCAGGATCACCACATCTGCCCCTGCCAACACCGTTTGCCGTTCCGCGAGCGTCACCACCCGTGTGGCACCCGGCAAGGGATCCGCCTTGCGACGCACCACGTCGATGGAGCATTGAAAAGGCTGCAACAGCTTGATCAACTCTTGGGCGATGCCCCCGGCCCCGAAAATGACCACACGGCTACCCCAGAGGCTGGTACCGGAGCCCTCCTGCCAAGTTTGGGCCAAGGCGCGGATCTTCAAGTCGCGCAAGCCGGCCAAGGTCAGGGCCAAGGCATGTTCTGCCACCGGTTGAGCATAGACTCCCTTGCCACAAGTCCACACATAGGCAGGATGCAAAACCCCTGCCCGGACAAAAGGCTCTACCCCCGCCCAGGGCAACTGCACCCAGCGGATCCCTTTCCCTTCCGCCAGACAACGCTTCAGGCCAGGCACATCAAAGGCATCGGCCCAGACCAAGGCTTCTGCTTCTGCCAGGGGCACAATTTCGCCACCCCCTGCCAAAACAGCCTCTTTGAGCCAGGGGCGAAGATGGCCGGGTTCGACGGCAATGCGTTTGCCTTGGATGCCCATAGGAACCGTTGGATAAGGCTTTCCCCTTGCCAGGATACTGTCGGCAGAGCGAGAGATGGCATGCACGGGCAGCCGCAAAAACCGGTGATCGAGTGTTAAGGGATCCCAAAGGGATCCTGGGCCACTTCCATAGGATCGCTAGGGTGAAAATTAGGGCTGCTGTGTTGGCTCAATCCTTAAGTAGGTAGCATTCCCCAATGACCCTATCCGAACTGCTGATCTTGGTGACGCTGCTCTTTCCCGGGATCCTGTTGTCGCTCATTGTGATGGGAACCTTTGCCGCAGGGGGATAATCATCTCCCCCAATGACAATGGTGAAGCCCTAAAGACGTGAAGACATGTCCAAAACCAAGCTGAGCGCCTGGGTCATGGGCTGGGGGTTAGCCTGCACTGCTGCTCTCTTTTTGCCCAGCGTGGCTGCTCAAGCTCAGGTGACCCTCGGTGTGCAGCCGGTGCGGGTGGTGCAAGGGATCCCTTTGCACCAGAAGGAGGTTTGGGTTGGAGACAATCGGATCCCCGTTTCTATCGTGGTCATTTCTCTCGCAGCGGGCCAACTGCGGCCTATCTGGGCTGCACCTGCGGGGCTGGTGGGTCTGGGGGAGCTGTCTTCCTTTGGCCCCGAACAGGGAGCAGTAGCCGCCATTAACGGTGGGTTTTTCAACCGCAACACCCGTCAGCCGCTGGGGGCAATTCGTCGGGATGGCCGTTGGATCTCCAGCCCCATTTTGGGTCGTGGGGTCATCGCCTGGTCGGATGGGACGGCAGGGCAAGAAGGGGGATCCGTGCGCTTTGCCCGTTTGCGGATGCAAGCAGAGCTGCGCAATGCCATTGGGGATCAAATCCCAGTGGTGGGCATCAATACAGGCTATATCCTGCCCGGCATCTCCCAGTTCACCCCCGACTGGGGATCCACCTACACCACCCAAACGGACGACGAAATGCTCGTGATGGTGCGGCAGGATCAGGTGCAAGAAATTCTGGTGGCGGGCCTGGCCGGCAGTTTGACGGTACAGATTCCCAGCGAGGGGTATGTATTGGCAGGGCGGGGGCTAGAAGGTGCCCTAGAAGCCCGCAAGCTGGTTCCCGGGGATCGCCTCAGCCTTCATCTGCGCTTGGATCCGCCCGAGCTGGAAGCTTATCCCCACATCCTAGGGGCAGGGCCGCTCTTGCTCTTGGATGGGCAGGTGGTTTTGGATGCCCGATTGGAGGCATTTCAACCCCTCTTTCGCCGGCAGCGAGCCGCCCGCAGTGCCATCGGCCAACTGGACAGCGGACATTTGCTGCTGGTGACCGCCGGCAATGCCCAGGAAAACCAAGGGCTTACCCTGCTGGAGATGGCGCAGTTGATGCAGCAATTGGGCTGTCGCCATGCCCTGAACTTGGATGGGGGCAATGCTTCCACCTTGGTGCTGGGGGGAGAGGCCGTCAATTTGGAACACCGACACCCAGAAGCCAGCCCACCCAACAGTGAGACGGATCCCAGTCCCTCCCGGCGGCGTACACCCCGAGTTCACAATGGCCTAGGGTTTTTCCCAAGCCCAAGTCGGTGACAGAAAACTTTTGTGCCGGCGGGATGGAGTCTTTTCCCTTTGATCCAGGGATCGAGGGTGGGATCCCCGGACTTTCTGGCTGATTGGATGAGGGGTCAAGTATTCTCCAGGATTGGATCTACCTTCTCAACAAAAATCTCTCCTCGCCAGAGGAAGGACTCGGCTTTGATTGCGCAATGGGATCCCGGCAATCTCAGCACCCAAAGCCCCAGAGCTTTTTCAGGTCAATTTTAAGTGGGATCCAAACTGAACGCCCAATGCTCATTTCTCATAACAGAAATAGAGATTAAATTAAGTAGAAAACATTGGCCTTGAGACCGGTAAGAAAAATGATCAAAGAGGCGATCTCTTGAAGAAGACGACCTCAGAGTATAAAAGGCACGCAATTCTTTACGCTTCTGCTAAATCAGATGCTGGTTTTCAAAAAAGTATTGTCAATAATCCATTTTTTGACGAAGATGATTGACGAATTTATATTTCTTCACTCTCGAGGTTAGAAATTAACTCCTTGGACTTTTGGTTACAATTCTCTCTACTACGAATGTTCGCTAATGTGTAGGCCTACCCGGCTCCCGACCAAATGTATAGTTATTTTAAAAATGACTATCTCTCCTGGTGGACAAGGCTTTTGGGGTAGGTTGACCCTTGCTCCTCTCTCGTGGGTGGGCTGCTGGTACTGGCATTCCTGTTTGTGAGAGTTAATCTTATTTGGAAGAAATTGATCTTTTTCTCAAATTTTTATAGAGCACCTCTATACTCAAGTGAGATAGCCCTGCACACAAGCTTCTGGGCTAGGCCTGAAATTTTATTGAGATCCCCTGTCAAAGCTTTTCAGGTATTGCCTCTTGTGCCAAAAGGCTAGGATGGGCAAGGATTGTATTTTCTATTACTCTATTGGGGATGATTTGTATGCCAGCTAGAAGCAGAACCGACTCATTGACGGATACGCACAGGTGGTGTTTCATGGAATCCATAGCCGACGCTCTCCACCACTTGTAGGCCCTATAACCTAGGGCCGTGTTCTCTAGCCTGCTCGCGAGATAGAACGTGGTTTGCACTGCTTCTCCAAATCCTATGCCTTCCTCCAAGGATGCCGCTCCTGTAGCCCGCGCCAAACAGCCTGCGCCTCAAGCCAGCCCTGCTGCCGGCGAGCTTTTCCTTCAGCAGAATGGATCCCTCTCCGCCCAGTTGGTTCCCCAGGGATCCCTGCAGCTTTACACCCACCCCAGCCGGGGCATGTTTACGCCCGTCATGGCTCAGGCGATGCGCTTGGCAGGCCAGGGAACGCGGGTGCTGATCGTGCAATTTCTCAAGGGTGGGATCAATCAGGGGCCCGAAAATCGTCTCTCCCTGGGCAGATCCTTGGAGTGGGTTCGTTGTCGCCTGCACCGCTGCATCGATACACCTCACCTAGAGCCTGAGGAGCGGGTGGCATTGGATGAGCTGTGGCAATTTACCCAGGAGGCTGTCAGGAGTGGCCGCTATGACTTGGTGGTGTTGGATGAGCTGAGCTTGGCTGTGAAGTTGGGCCTGATCCCAGAAGCGGAAGTGCTGAGCTTAATCGACCAACGCCCCATCTCCATGGACATGGTGATCACCGGGCCGGAGATGCCAGATTCGTTTCTGGAGCGGGCCGACTTGATCACGCAGCTGCGCCTACGTGGCATCCCAGGCCCAGGGCTCCGCACTGCCGATGGGAATGTTGCCTGTTCTCTGGATCCCCCTCAAGTCAGCGGCACAGGTGCTATGCCTACAGCAGCCCATGTTGCTCCGCACCGCTAGCGCAAACAGTTTCCGCTCCGAAAGACCTAGGCAACACGGGTCGCGTCAGGGGGGCGGAGTCCCAATAAGACTGGAGCTTGTCCACCAGATGTGCCCTCACTCTCCAGGAAGCCGGCTGTAGCCATGTTGAAAAACGACCGCTGGATCTGTGAGCAAGCGCGGCGAGGGATGATCGAGCCGTTCTGCCCTGAGCTGGTGCGCGCTGTTGAATCTCGGCCCGTTTTGAGTTACGGGCTGTCTTCCTACGGCTACGACATCCGCTTGTCGCCGGTGGAGTTCAAGATCTTCCGCCATGTGCCCGGCACAGTGGTGGATCCCAAACGGTTTAACCCCAAGAATCTGGAAGCGGTGGAGCTGCACCACGACGAGATGGGGGATTACTTTATCATCCCGGCCCACTCCTATGGGTTGGGGGTGTCTTTGGAGCGGCTGCAAGTTCCGGATAACATTACCGTGATCTGCATTGGCAAATCTTCCTATGCCAGGGTGGGCCTGATTGCCAACCTGACGCCCGCTGAGGCGGGATGGCGGGGTTATCTCACCCTGGAGTTTTCCAACGCCTCCAGCGCCGACTGCCGTGTGTACGCCAACGAAGGGGTGGTCCAGCTTCTTTTTCTGGAAGGGGATCCCTGCCAAGTGACCTACGCCGACCGCGCCGGCAAGTATCAGGATCAGCCGCAGCAGGTGGTGGTGGCCAAGGTTTAGCTGCTTCCCTCAAAAGGGAGAGGGTTGGCGGGATCCGGTTGGCTATGCTGGATCCACGTAGAACCCCATCTTGATTCATCTCCATGCCTGACTCTTTTTCGCCTGCTGCCGCTCCCCCCGGTGAGGCTGAGCCTTTGGGCGATAGGGAGTCCAATCCCGATCTGCTCACAGCTTCCTACGATTACACTCTCCCTCCAGACCAGATTGCGCAAACGCCGGTGGAGCCCAGGGATCAGGCGCGGATGCTGGTGGTGTACCCGGATAGGCACGAGCATCGCCGCTTCTGCCATCTGCCCGACTACCTGCGGGAGGGGGATCTGCTGGTTCTCAACGATACCAAGGTGATCCCGGCCCGCCTGTTCGGGGCCAAGGAACCCTCCGGGGCGCGGGTCGAAGTGTTGCTGCTGGAGCCTTGTCTGGAAGGGATCCCTGCCGCTGCGCAACCTCTGCCAGATCAGGCGTGGAACTGGCGGGTTTTGGTCAGGCCGGGCAAACGGGTGAAGGTGGGGGATCGGATTGGTTTTTGGAGCAAGCAGGGATCCCCCTCTGGGCTGAGAGCCACTGTCCTGGATTTGGATCCGGAGACCGGTGGGCGAGTGGTGCAGTTTGAGTGGGAGGGGGCACAGCCTTTTGAGGAAATCCTGGAACAGGTGGGCCGGATCCCGCTTCCTCCCTACATCAAGGCTTCCGGATCCCCGGGCTCAGGACAAGTTCGCCCTCAAGACTACCAAACCCTCTGGGCCAAACACCCCGGCTCGGTGGCTGCTCCCACGGCAGGGCTGCATTTTACCCAGGAGCTGCTGGAGCGGCTGGCCCAAAAAGGGATCCAAACGGCCTACATCACCCTGAACATCGGCCTGGGTACCTTCCGACCGGTGGAAGCGGAGCGGGTAACCGAGCATCGTCTCCACAGCGAGTGGCTCAAGGTGCCGGCAGAAACGGTGGCAGCCATCCAAAAAGCCCAAGCCCGAGGGGGGCGGGTGATCGCGGTGGGAACGACTGTGGTGCGCTCTTTGGAAACCGCGGCAGCCTCTGGCACCTTGCAGCCTTGGCAGGGGAAAAGCGATCTATTCATCTACCCCGGCTACTCCTGGCGGGTGATTCAAGGACTGGTCACCAATTTTCATCTGCCCCGCTCCAGCCTGATGATGCTGGTGGCTGCGCTGATCGGGCGGCAAAGGCTGCTGGATCTCTACCGAGAGGCCGTCGACCAGGGGTATCGCTTCTATTCCTTTGGGGATGGCATGCTGATCCTGCCCTAGGGCTGGGGCTGACCTCCCTGGGATCCCTTGAAGGAACCGGCCTCCGCCTCTCCTTCAACTGGGGTCGAAGGACGGTTTTGCCCGCCGGCAAACCAGTTCCGGATGCGATCCCATTCCACCTGATGGTAGCCGTCCACCGCCCAATTGGCCCGCCGCTGCAGCATGTGCAGAGGAAAGAAGGTGGCCAGAGCCAGCACCGGGATCCCTGCCGAACGGGCTGCCTGAATGCCAGAGTAGGTGGCTTCAATGCTCAAACACGCCTGGGCGGGCAATTCCATCCGCTGCAAAAGCAGGCGGTGCAAGTGTCCTGGGGAAAGCATTGGGCCTGCATCATCCCCCGTCACTCGGTAGGATCCCCCATCGGTCAACCGCGTCAGGGCCGGGCAGCATGGCTGGAAGCGCTCCAGAAAAGCGGTCACCTCGGCTGCCGCTTGGCCGCACAGCAGGCCGACCTTCAGTTGCAGCCGCTCCAGCGTCTCCAAAGTTTCCCTCAGGCCGGGAATGAGAGGCAGCTCCCTTTGCCCCTGCAAAGCCTGCTGGTAGTATAGGGCCTTGCGTTTCAGCAGCTCTTCCAGCTGCTTGGGGTTGAGCACCCGCCCCTGCTCCCCCCACAGAGCCGGCAGGCGCTCTCGATCCGGTCGGCCCAGGTATTGCAGCCGGTAAAGCTCCGCTGCCCAGGGGATCCCGACTTCGGCCAGCACAGGTTCCAGGGGCGCAGGTTCTCTTCCACCAGCAGTTGGTTGATGGCCTGTAGGTGCAAGTTCTCGTCATCGGCCACCACTCCACTCCAGCTCAAGATCACCCCTTGCAGTCCCATAGGGGGGACATCACCCTCTGCTAACGACCGCAACCCAACTGCCGGATCCCTGCTTCAGATCACAGCAGATGGCTTGTCTATCCATTTTGAACGCGACGCTCGAACTCTTCGCGGGTGGCGTCCACCAATTGCACCGCCTCTGGATAGAGTTCAGGATGGTTTTGCTTCAGCCAACTGAGCACCCGCGCCAATTGAGCTGCACACAGATCCAAATCCGCTTGAAAAATAACCGCCGCCGCCATGTGCTGAGCATATTCGGGCGGGTGACCCTGCTGCGCCAGCTCCGCCGTCAAAGCGGCCAAGGCTTGTTGGCGAACTGAGGGCAGTGAACTTTCGGGAGAAGACATAGGCCAAGCCCTTCAAGCGGGAGAGTAGCGGCGCAAGGCCAGCGTGACGTTGTGCCCACCAAACCCAAAGGCATTCACCAAAGCGGCCTCAACAGCCATCTGCCGCCCCTTGTGGGGGACAAAATCCAGCCCTTCGCACTCGGGATCGGGGTTGTCCAAGTTGAGGGTGGGAGGAACCCAGCCGTGGTGGATGGCCAAAGCTGTGGCCACCGTGGCAATGCCGCCCGCTCCCCCCAACAGGTGGCCGGTCATGGACTTGGTGGCGCTGATGGCCAAACGGGGGGCATGCTCGCCAAAGACCGACTTGATGGCCTGGACCTCGGCGATATCCCCTACAGGGGTGCTGGTGGCATGGGCATTGATGTGTTGCACATCCCCAGGCTGAAGCCCGGCATCCTTGAGGGCCAGCCGCATCGCCCGGGCCGCTCCCTCGCCGCCGGGGGCAGGGTTGGTCATGTGGTGGGCATCGCAGGTGAGGCCATAGCCGACTATCTCCGCATAGATCTTGGCCCCGCGGGCGCGGGCGTGCTCCAACTCCTCCAGCACCAGGATCCCTGCTCCTTCCCCCATGACAAAGCCATCCCGATCCCGATCAAAGGGCCTACAGGCTTGCTCCGGGGTGTCGTTGCGGGTGGAAAGGGCCTTCATGGCACTGAACCCCGCCATGGACAAAGGGGTGACCGCCGCTTCCGTGCCACCTGTAATCGCCGCTTGCACCTCTCCCCTCTGGATGAGCCGAAAGGCATCGCCAATGGCGTTGGAGCCAGAGGCACAGGCCGTAACTGTGCAGGAATTGGGGCCTTTGGCGCCAAAATGAATGGCCAGGTGACCCGCAGCCATATTGGCGATCATCATGGGCACCATGAAGGGGCTACAGCGATCCGGCCCTTTCTGCAGATAGATGGTCTGCTGCTCTTCCAAGACGCGGATGCCGCCGATGCCGGTGCCCAAGATCACCCCCACTTGCTCGGCGTTGAGATCGGTGATGTGAAAGTCGGCGTCCTCCAAGGCTTGCCGGGTGGCCGCCATCGCCAGGTGCACAAAGCGGTCGGTGCGCTTGACATCCTTGCGATCCAAGTAGTCGAGGGGATCAAATCCCTTCACCTCTCCGGCAATACGGCAATCGTGGCGGGAGGCATCAAAATGGGTAATCGGCCCAATGCCGCAGCGCCCTGCCAGCAGGCTCTGCCAAAACTCGGCAGGAGAGTTGCCGATGGGGGTGACCGCGCCCAGCCCCGTAATCACAACGCGGCGGGTTGGCCTGAGAGCAGTGGCGGGATCCAGAGTAGCCATCGTCCGGTGTTAGCCCAGGGGTATGGAGGCAGATTAGGCAGCTTTCTTCGAGAGGATGTAGTTGACAGCGTCTTGCACGGTGGCGATCCTTTCTGCATCTTCATCGGGGATCTCCAGGTCGAATTCCTCTTCAAAAGCCATGACCAGCTCCACCGTATCAAGGCTGTCGGCCCCCAGGTCGTTCTGGAAATTGGCTTCTGGGGTCACTTTGTCATCTTCCACGCCCAGTTGATCGGACACGATCTTACGAACACGGCTGTAAACTTCGTCTGCGCTCATGCTTGGAATCCCAACTCTCGATTCAGCGTGTCTTGGCCGGGCCAACCAGCGGCCAATGAAGCAATCCCTATTGTATCGGACAATGGATTCCCTCTTGTGAGCAGCCTCACCTGCATTGGCTGCTGCGGCCAGGGTATGGGAATTGGGCGGCAGCCTTTTCGGTTGTGGGAAAGAAAAGCTAGTATAGTCCACTGCGTCTCTACCACTGGATTCTAAGGAGAACTTGCTTCCATGCCCCGCGCTTACGAAACGATGCTGATTGTGCGTCCTGATCTGTCAGATGAACCCCTCGAACAACTGCTCAGCAGTCAGGAGGCAATCCTGCGAGAGAACGGAGTAACCCACGTGGAGATTACCAATAGGGGCAAGCGCCGCTTTGCCGGGTTTGAGATGAAAAAGTTCAAGGAGGGTCTGTACATCCAGTTCAACTACGAAGCCGAACCCGATGCGGTGGCTGCCTGGGAGAAAAACCTGCGCATCAACGAGAGTGTGCTGCGCCACATGACTCTCCGCGTCGGCTAGGTTTGACGGCATCCTGGCCTGCGGGCATGATGGAAGTGCCCTGAGCTGCCCCTTATCCCTGGATGGCTCCGTTATGAACTCGATTGTGTTGATGGGCGAGGTTCTGTCTGAGCCAGAGCTGCGCTACACCCCTGGTAACTTAGCTGTTGCGTCCTTGGTGATTGGCTTTCCCAGCTTGCGCCCGGATGAGCCGCCCTACCGGGTGCGCGTTTCCTCTTTTGGAGAACTGGCCAAAAGGGTGGTGGACACCTGCCATGTGGGCGACCAAATCACAGTGGAAGGCCAACTGCACATGAATGTGGTGGAGCGAGATGGGCGCAAGGAAAAGCTGGCCGAGATCACTGCGCGCCGTGTCCATCAGCTGGGATCCGCTCGCGTCCTCTCTCTGACGGGGATGGGCGAACCGGCGATTGTGGAATCCTCTGAAGGGGATGTCCCTTCCCCACCCGATCCCAACGATATCCCGTTCTAGAGGTTGTGAGATTTGTCGGGATCCCCCATGTCTCAAAAACTTGGCGAACCCTTGGGATCCCTGCAGGTCATCGGCTACTCGGTGCAGGGACGTCCTATTCACCTTTGGCAGCTCACCCAAGGGAGCCGCTCCTTGCTGCTGATCGGCGGAGTACACGGGGATGAGGTGGAGGGCTATGCCCTGATCGAGCGCTATGTGGCCTCGGGGAGATGGGGATCCTTGGCCGGGAAGGCGACCCTATGGGCAATCCCTCGCTTGAACCCGGATGGCTGTGCCTTGGGGCAACGTCTCAATGCCAACGGCGTCGATCTCAACCGCAATCTGCCCACCCAAGATTGGATCCCGGCCTCTTTGGAAGCTCGCTATCCGCCCGGAGCAGCCCCAGGCTCCGAGCCCGAGACGCAGGCGTTGTTGGAGGGCTTGGCCCAGATGCGGCCCCAATTTATCCTTTCTGCCCACTCCTGTCAGGCACACCCCTGTGTGAACTACAACGGCCCTGCCCTTGAGCTGGCCCAGGTGATGGCCGCTTGCAACGGCTTGCCCATTACCGCCGACATTGGCTACCCTACCCCTGGTTCTCTGGGCACTTGGGCAGGGCAGGAACGGCGGATCCCAACCCTAACGCTGGAAATCCTGCGGGGCACTCCCCTCGATCAAGTCTGGCAAGAGCAGGCCGAGGCGCTGCAGGCGGTGTTGGAGTGGGCGGCCCAGGGCGATGCCTTCTGACCGGTGTCAAGATCTCTGAACTTTCGTTGCCAATCTGCCTAGTTCGTTCAAGATATCTGGGGTTTTCTCGCCCAAATCTTCTACAACACAGATAGGTGGGGCAGAGCAGAGGGGAGCTTGGAGTCGAGGGAAAAGGGGTCAGAGGTCAACCCCGAAGTCACGCTGCTTCTGCCTTGTGCCCCGCTGTTAGCCATCTGGAGGAAGCCGATATGTTCAGCAGGATTTTGGTGGCAGTGGATCGGTCGGAGCTGAGCCAGGGAGTATTTCAAAAGGCCGTCCAAGTGGCCAAGGCCATGCAGGCCCAGATGATGATTCTCCATGTTCTGTCTCAGGAAGAGCCGGGCGCCCCAGAGCCGCCGATGATCCTGGGGGTAGATTACAGCTCCACCATCAGCGCCGAGCTGTGGCAGTCCTACCGGGAGCAATGTGCCATCTTAGAGCAAAACCAGATGGACTACCTGCGCTCGCTGGTGGAGAAAGCGGCTGAGCACGGGATCCGCGCTGAGTACACCCTCAACTACGGCAACCCCGGTCGGGTCATCTGCGATCTGGCCCGCTCTTGGGATGCGGACTTGGTGGTGGTGGGCCGCCGCGGCCACTCCGGCCTGAGCGAGCTGTTTCTGGGCAGCGTTAGCAACTACGTGCTCCACCGCGCTCCCTGCTCGGTGCTGACGATACAAGGGGAAGCCCTGAAAAAAGCAACCCAAACCGCGGAGGAGAAGACAGCTACCTCTGCTGGCTAAGGCTCTAGGAACTCGGGGGCGAGGGGGTGGAAGGCGGTTGCGTGAGTGGGGCGGAGTCCTTGCTCTCCGGCTGGCCTTCCAAGAGGCGATTCACTTCGGTTTCCAGGCTGTTGAAGGTGCTCAGCTCGATCACGGCAATGTCCGGCTGGCGGCTGCTTTGCACATAAGCCCGCAAGCCAGAGGAGGCCAAGGTCAGGGTTAAGGGATCCTGCTCGGCGTCAGGCTTGGGCTCAAAGGTCAGCCGTAGGTCGGGCTCAGACAACACCCTTTGGGCTTCCGCGTCGGCCTGTTCCACAAACTCCTTGGCGCGGGCAGCATTCAGGCTGGAGAACAGAGAGCTGAGATCCACAGGCTGGCCCGGTTGCTCCGGGTTTTCCCAGCGCAGCTCCAAGGATCCCTTCTCTGAAGGCCGAGGGGTGAGGGTGACCTTTTCCCCTTGGGATTCTAAGGTGACTTGGCCCACTTGGTTGGCGTTGAGGCGGGCAATGCGGTGATCCCGCAGCTCTTCCAAGTCGGAGCGGAGAATATCGGCGGTGCTGGTGAGCAGGGTGGCCACTGCCGGGTGCTCAGAGGTGATGACGTACACCTGGCCATCTTTCTCCGATCCCAAAGCGACCTTCAGGGTTTTGCCGCCCTCCAGCTCTACCGTCAGCCGGGCGGAAGGCTGCTCCAAGCCATAGGGGGCGAGCTCGTCTTTGGTCTCGGCGGGGAACTCCACGGCTTGCAGGCGAGACAAAGTATTGAGCAGACGATCGACGTTGAGGTCATCGGCAGGCAGCTCGCGGGGCTGGACAATCTGCCAAGTAAAGTGCTCCGCACCGCTGGCGCGAACGTCTTGCCGCTGCAGGCGAACAACTTCCGGCTCCGCCTCTGCCAACTGCACTTGCAGGGCTTTCACCTCGGCTGTATCAAACTGAAGCAAAGTCTTGTCCCGCAAAGCCAAGAGAGAGGGCAACAGGGATCCCTTCTGGGCACTGCTTAGAAGCACCACCTGTCCCCCTTCGGGCTGGGCGTAGAAGCCGGAGCCATCGAAGTTGTCGTTGCCGATGGCTAGGCGGTAGGGATCCCCTTCTTTGGGGAAAAGGGCAATTTGGTGTCGCGGCTGATCCAGGCCAAAAGCGGCCAGGTCAGTGACCCCCTCCAGAGTGATTTGGGGGGTGAGGCGGGAGAAGGTGTTGAGCAACTGCTCAATGGGGAAGTCCAGCGCCGCCGACTGGATGGGACCGACGATCCGCCAGTGGGATCCCTCTTCTTCTGGATTGCGCTCCAAAAGGATTTCCAAGTACTCCGCACCGCTGCCGCGAACGGGTTCCCCCTCTTTCTGTTGGCGGATTTCAATGCGGGCGATGGTGTCGGTGGCAAAGTGGAACAGCCGCGCTCGCTCCGCCTGTTGCTCCTGACGCAGTTGCCGGATGTTGTCCAAGAGGAAGTAGCCCAGCAAACAGGCCACCGCCAAACCCAGGAGAATCCAGGTGGTTCGCTTGAACATGCCTGCTTTCCTCCAGCTCTACCGTCTTTGCCACCACAGGGCAGCTCCGGAACCCAGGGCCGCCAAGGGCAAAAGGACCGTCGATCCCAGCACCAGCCAGCGGAAGTTTTGACCGGTCAGGGTGAGACGGCGATCCGTGATGGATTTAGGGCGGATGGAGATCTGCTCCGTTTGCTCAGTCAGCCAGTTGAGGGTGTTCAAGAAGAGATCCCGGTTGCCCTGCTGCCGCAAGTTGCCGTTGAGGGCGAAGTTGACATTGCCGATCACCACCAGGCGGGCCTCCTGCCGGGATCCCGAGCCCTGTTCTGGGTCGGTGTCCAGACGGCGGGTTAAAGCAACGCCCAGGGTAAGGGGGCCAGGCTTGTCCTGCTCCGGATCGAACTGCAGGGGGCCACTTTCCAGGTCAGGACTGGTCTCCCCCCAGCTTTGCGGGTTGGTGCGCAGTAGGGGCGTGGCTTGGATCCCTTCGCGGGCTTCGGTTTCCACAGAGCGGGCCAGGGGGAACAGGGTCATTAGCCGCTGGGCCGCCAAGGGGGCGGTGATGGGGTGATCCCCGTAGGTAGTAACCAGGGCAACCGCCGGCCCTGTCCCCAACAGTTGGCTGACGCTGCTCACCTCAATGAGGATGTCATCCCCCAAGACCACGCCCCACTCTTCCAGCAAGGGATCCAGGCCGGCATCCACCCGTGGCCCAATCAACAACAGCAGCCGTCCGCCTTTCGCCAGATAATCCTGCAGTTTCTCCACCTCGCCGGGGAACAAAGCCCGCTGTGGCCCCGCCAGCACCAGGACATCCGCCTCTTCTGGGATCCCCGATTGCACCAAGTTGAGGGGCTCTACCCGATAGCCTTCCTGACCCAGGGCTGCCGCCGCCTGGGCCAGAGTTGGAGTACCTTCCCTCGCTTCCAGCCCCACTTCCCCGTGCCCTTGCACGAAATAGGCCAGCAACTCCCCTCGGTTGACCACTTTGGACAGGACGGGGGTCAGTTTGCTCTCCAGATCAGGGGCAGGGGGCTGAGGCAGTTGTTGCCGGCTTTCTCCGGCCTCCACCACCAGGGTGTTGTTCTGGGTCACCTGCAGCTGCTGAATGGTCAGGGGATCCCGGTTGGGATCCACAAACTCAAACTGGAAGCGGTTGGGGTTAAGGCGGCGATAGCGCTCCAGTTGTTCCCGCAGATTGGGATCCGGCGCAGTGGTGACCACCCAAACTTTGACCGGTTGCGCCAATCCCTGCACCAATTGCCGGGTTTGGGGCGAGAGGGTAAACAGACCCTCCTCAGTGAGATCCAGCCGCAGGTCGTAGCGCACCGCCACTACATTCACCAGCACTAGAATGACGGCCATCGCCGCCGCCGCCACCAGGATGTTGGCGTTGGTCTGGGTGGAACGCAAACCGAGGAAGACCCCCACCTCCTGCCGGTGGGTGATGCCCCAAGCCACCAGCAGGGCCAAACCTGTTGCCAGCATGCTCAGGGGCACAGCCGTCCAACCGGTGAAGGCGGATCCCACCACCAGGCCGATGGCGATGACGCCAATGCCCAGGATCCCTGTCCAGTCCAATAACGCGCGCCAGTCCTTCATCACCGCACTCCTCCCATCTGACCTCAGCTCTGTTGCCAGCGCAGGCTTTCCACCGATTGCACCGTGGCAAACAGCCCCAGGACGATGATGCTCAAGAAAAGAATGAGGCTGCTGCTGCTGAGGATCCCTTGCACCCAGTTGCTATATTGCTGCAGCAAAGACACATGCCGCAGCGTTGCAGCAATCCAGTTTTCCTCCTGGCCGGCTGCCGCGTCGATCACCCAGAGCAACAAAATCAAGCCAAAGGTGGCCACTGCTGCGATGAGGGTGCTGTCTGTCAGAGAAGAGATAAACAACCCCAAGGCCATAACGCTACCCGCCAGCAGGGTTAGGCCCACATAGCCCATCAGGGTCAGGCGGTAGTCCACTGCCGGGTTGGCGCTGCTCAGCACCAGCACATGGTAGACCAGCGGCGGCAGCAGCAGCGTGATGAAAAACACCCAGACCGCCAACCATTTGCCCAGGGCCACCTCCAAGTTGGTGATGGGAGAAGTAGCCAGCAGCTCCATGGTGCCCCGCCGCCGCTCCTCGGCATAGGAGCTCATGGTGAAGATGGGCAATAGAAATAAGGAGAGGGTGCCCAAGAGGTTGAGAAACTGCTGTGACAGGATGGTGGCCGCGTCGAAATTGTTCTCCTGGCCGAACTGGGCGAAAAGATCCACCTGCTGAGAAAAGCTGATCACCCGCACCAGAATATTAAAGAAGAAAAACCCCGCCAGTCCCCAAAACACCGCGGCCACCACATAGGCAATGGGGGAGGTGAAGTAGCCGCGCAGCTCTTTGCGAAAAATGGCAACCACTCCGTTCATGCCGCTTCCTCCAATGCGCCCTCAGATCCCTCTTGCGTAGTGAGCTGCAGGAAAATCTCTTCCAAAGAAGCCTGCGGGCGGCCTATCTCGTAGAGGTCGATCCCTGCCTGCACCAGCACCCTGGCCACCTCCGGGATCCAGCCGTCCGCGGCAGCGTTGCTCTTGAGCTGCACCTGCCAGCGGGAGGGATCCGCCGCCAAGGGCTGTAGGCTCACCACCTCCACTTGGGGCAAAGGCTGCAGGGCCGTCCGGATGGCCATTGCCTCGGTTGCCCCCACCACCAGCTTTGCCTGCTGCCGATCCTGGAGCTGGGCTGTCAGCTCGGCAGGCGTGCCAATGGCCGCCACCTGGCCGCGGTTGATGATCACCACTCGGTCGCAGGTCATGCTCACCTCGGGCAGGATGTGGGTGGAGAGGATGATGGTGTGCTCCCCCGCCAGGCTCTTGATGAGCTTGCGCACCTCGATAATCTGCTTGGGATCCAGCCCAATGGTGGGCTCATCCAGGATGATCACCGGCGGGTCGTGAACCAGGGCTTGGGCGATGCCCACCCGCTGCTTAAACCCCTTGGAGAGCTTGCGGATGAGGGTGTGGCGCTTTTCTTCCAGGCTGCACCGCCGGATCGCCTCGTCCACCCGCCTGGGCCGATCGCCAGCGCTGACCCGCTTGATCTGGGCCACAAAGTGCAGGTACGCCTCCACCGTCATGTCGGGGTAGAGGGGTGGGTTTTCCGGCAGATAGCCAATGCGCTGCCGCACCGCCATCGAGTTTTCGTGAACATCAAACCCGGCCACCCGCGCCGTCCCCTCGCTGGCAGGCAGATACCCCGCCAAAATGCGCATGGAAGTGGTCTTGCCAGCCCCATTCGGCCCCAAAAAACCCATGATCTCGCCGGCGTTCACCTGGAAGGAAACATCGCGGATGGCAGTGAAGCTGCCGTAGGTTTTGCTCAGATGCTCAACTTCGATGGCACCCGCGGTTGCACGAGCAGTGGGTAAACCTGTCATCAGCAACTCCTAACCTAGAGGGTCAGCAGCGATTAGCAAACGGTCCAAGGCCGAGTTACCCCTATTCCCAAAGAGGACAAATGTCGGGAAGCAGGCTCGGGCAAGAAGGCGGGCAACAGCGCTGAGGCCACATGCCAACTTAGCATAGCGACGGCGAGGATGAGTCGAGGGAACTGGGATCCCTTTCCCCCTTTTGGTGGGGATCCATCGGTTGGCTAGTCGGCAGGGCTTGTGAGGGATCCCCACTGTTCCAGTCCCAGAACGCGGCTTTCCCCTGGACAGGCCGCCACCACCTCCCCAATGGGAAAGGCTTCGGGGAGCAGGGATCTCACCTGATTTTCCGCCTCAGGGGGGATCACCAGCACATAGCCCACCCCCAGGTTGAAGGTGCGGAACATCTCCAAGGTCTCCACCTGGCCCTGTTCTTGGAGCCAGAGAAACTCCTGTGGGATGGGCCAGCTATGGGGCTGCAGCCGCGCCGCCTGGTTGGGGGCCAAACAGCGGGGCAAGTTTTCCGGGATCCCGCCGCCAGTGATGTGGGCCATGCCGTGGATGGCGATCCCTGCTGCCTGCAGCCGCTGCACCGCCTGCACGTAGATGCGGGTGGGGGTGAGGAATACTTCCGCCAAAGGCCGATCCCAGCCGGGAGGCCGGTGATCCCAGCGCCAACCCCGGTCGGCCACAATCCGCCGCACCAAGCTGTAGCCGTTGCTGTGTAGGCCGCTGCTGGGCAAAGCCAACAACCGATCCCCAAGCTGTACCCGCGACCCATCCAGAATGGCCGCCTTCTCCACAATTCCCACACAAAACCCGGCCAGGTCGTACTTCCCAGGGGGATAAAACCCCGGCATCTCCGCCGTTTCCCCGCCCAGCAGTTGGCAGCCCGCTTCCTGGCAGCCCGCCAAGATGCCATCGATCACCTGCCACAGGGCTTCTGGCTCCAGCTTGCCAGTGGCCACATAGTCCAAGAAAAACAGCGGCCGGGCCCCCACCGTCAGCACATCGTTGGCACACATCGCCACCAGATCGACGCCCACCCCCTGGTGCTGACCCCACTGCTGGGCAATGTCCAGCTTTGTCCCCACCCCATCGGTGCCCGCCACCAACACCGGCGCTTGATACCCTGTCGGCAGCTCAAACAGGCCGGCAAAGCCGCCGATGCCACCCAAGGTTTCTGAAGAACCTGAAGACGGAACTTGAATCCGTTCAACGCGCTCGCGGATCCCCCTGACAAAGGCCTGGCCCAGATCGATGTCAACCCCTGCTGAGCGGTAGTCCAAAATGCCAAAACCCCTTATGCTATCAAGACTTGGGCTTTTGTGCCCGACTGTGCAAACTGGTCAACTCAGGAACCTATGGTACATTAACTTCTGTTTTAACCGTCGCCTTGGAAGTTGTACAGGATTGGAGAGGAGCGCGGCCTCATGCGAAATTGGAAACAGCTTGGACAGGGACTGGATCCCGCCCGCAAAATGGGCTTGGTCAGCTGTCTCTGTGTCACGGCTTTGGGCTTGCCGGTAGGCATGTTGGGCGGCTTGACTTCGCGAGCACAAGCCTCGACGCGAACCGGATCCCCCAACACCCGAGCAGCAGAGCTGTCACCTGCATCCAAATTGCCCCCCCCGGCCACCCCTTCCCAACCCCTCCCTGCTGCCGCAGCCCCAGTCAGAACGCTGCCGAGAATTCCCCAAACCTCTATCTCCGACCACAAAGGTCTTGCCCCTGCCAAACTGGGTACCCTGAACTTGGATCCTTCTTTGAACCGAACTCGCCAGGCAATCCCGCACCGCCTGGAAGAGGATCCCATTCTCAAGATCGGCGAGCAACGGCAGCAAACCAGCCAGCCCATCTCCACCCTCTACGAGTATCAGATGGATGGCCGACAGGTGGTCACTGTCTATGTGCGGGATCTGCCCATTGTCAGCTTTGTCGAGCACCCTGGGCTGGAGCCACCGCTCATGCGGGCCAGCGCCCTTGTGGCCCAGCTCAACCAAATGGCCCAGGGATCCCTGAAAGACACCACCATCACCTTAGGTTGGGCAGATCTGGAATTGGCCGAACAAGGCTTGGGTGTTCCTCTCTACACCATTCAGGTCAACAACAAGGAATTGCTGCGCATCGACGCTGGAGTGCTGTTGATCGATAACCAGCGCCCGGTGGATGTGGCTGTTTTGGCCGCCAACCGTCTCCGCCGTCTGCTGCTCGATGCCCCGCCCATTGCAGCTCCGGCCCTGCCTCAACCGGCTGCTCTGACCGCCAAAGCCACCATGGCAGGCCCCAAGTCGAAAGCAGCCCCTCAGCAGGAACCCACCCCCGTCCGTGTGGTTGGGCCTGTGCAAGAGGGCATTGCTTCTTGGTATGACCTGCACCCAACCCGCCATGAGATGACGGCTGCCCACCCCACCCTGCCCTTTGGCACCGAGGTACGGGTGACCAACCTGAAAAATGGCCGCCAGGCCGTGGTGCGCATCAACGATCGCGGCCCTTTTATTCCCGGTCGGATCATCGACCTTTCCCTGCGGGCGGCAGAGGTGTTGGGGATGGTGCGCTCAGGGCTGGCGCCTGTGCGGGTGGAAGTGGTGCAACGCTAGCTAGGGCACGGGTGAAAAGCGCTTGGAATCGGGGGAATAGCGCCAAGAAATGCCCTCGGGATCCCGGCTGCGGCTCCACTCCGGAAACCCGGTTTTGAATTTCCAATAGGTAATGGCGGAAACCACCACCCCCAAACGTTCCGCCAACTGAGTCTGGTTGAGGGGGCGCAGCGGTGCCCGTGGCGCCGTAACGGCGGTGGGGCTGGGTGCGGGGGCAGAGCCTGCCGACTCTTGGGGGGCCGTGGCTGCAGGGGTGGGGGCTTCCTCCTCCAACCGGTGACTACGGCTGGGCTCCTGGGGACGCAGCAGGCTGAACTGGCTCAACAGGCCAACATTTTCCAGGTTTAAAAGATTTTCCAGGTTAGAGGTTTGGTGGATCAGCTCCAGCTCACGGCGAAACTCATCCTCCAGCACCTGCAGATAGTGCTCCCGCTTCTGCTCCGACTCGGCATCCTTGAGCAGACCCAAGGCAAAGCTGAGGTTCGAGAGGGGCTCGCTCAGATCCTGCAAGAATTTCTTGAACAGAGTGCCCTTCACCTCCGAGAACTGCTGCAGCTGCTGCAGTTTTTGCCGCAGCTCTTCGATTCTTTTTTCTTCCAGCTTGCGGTTCTCGAGGCTCTGGCGGTGGTTGTGCAGGGCAATTTCGATGGTGGTGTAGAGTTCCCGCTCTTTGAAGGGTTTGATGATGTAGCCAAAGGGTCGGGTCTCTTTGACGCGGGAGAGCGTGTCCTCATCGGCGTAGGCCGTCAGATGCACCACCGGAATGTTGAAGCGCTCGGTAATCCGCTTGGCGGCTTCTATACCATCGATATCGCCTTTTAAGACGATATCCATCAAGACTAAGTCCACCGGCATCTCTTCCAGTCTTCGGATTGCTTCTTCCCCGGAAGAAGCAATGGCGGGCACAGCGTAGCCGAATTTTTTCAGAACGTTGGCAATGTCCTTGGCGATGATCTTCTCGTCTTCGACGACCAGGATACTGCCTTTGACAAGGGGTGGAACTCTCTTCAAGGCTCGCTCCTCGGAAAGGTAATGATGAAGGTGGTACCCGGTTTGCTCCTCAATTGTATCTTGCCCTGTAGCTGATCGGTGAGGGTTGCAACCAGTTGTAAACCCAGAGATTGAGTTTCCTTGAAGTCAAAGTTCGGGGGCAAGCCAACGCCATTGTCGGAGACTCGCAACTGAGTATATTTGCGGGTTTGGCTGAAATGAATCTCTATCTCCCCGCTGCAGCCCTTCGGGAAGGCATACTTGAGGCTGTTGGTCACCAACTCGTTGATGATCAGGCCACACAAGACCGCATCGTCCAGGTTGAGGCGGATCCCTTCGGCGCGGATGTTGGCGCGAATGCTCTCGGGGTTTACCCCGTAAGAGTGAAAGAGGTTGGAGATCAAATTGTGTAGGTACTGCTTGAGATCCACAGCGGCCAGATTGTTGGATTGGTACAAACCTTCGTGGATCAAAGACATGGCTTGAATACGGCTGCCGGCATCCTTAAAAACGCGGGCGTACTTGCGGCTTTTGATTTGGTCAGCTTGGAGCCGCAGCAGGCTGGAGATGATTTGCAGATTGTTTTTGACGCGGTGGTGAATCTCCCGCAGCAGGACTTCTTTTTCCTGAAGGGCAGCTTGGATCTGCAGCTTTGCCCGTTTTTCTTCGGTAATGTCTTCGCAAATGCCGATGATGAAGAGGTTTTTGCCCTCGGGATCCCGGACTGCAGAGACCGCCAGGCGGCACCAAACCACCTTTCCGCTGCGGTGGATGTAGCGTTTTTCCAGATGGTAGCGATCCCGTTGGCCGTTCAAAACCTCCTGGAAAAGGCGCCAATCTTCCTGAATGTCTTCTGGATGGGTGAGGTCGCAGAAGCTCATGTGGGTCAGTTCGGCAGCGCTATAGCCCAAGATCTCTTCCAGAGCGGGGTTCACTTTTAGGTAATGGCCCCGATGATCGACGATGGAAATGCCCAGGGCTGACTGCTCGAAAATGCCCCGCAAACTCAGCTCGCTTTGGCGAAGGGCTGCCTCAGCTTGCTTGCGCTCGGTAATGTCCAAAATCTGGCTTAGAAAGTAGCTGGGATCCCCTTGGGCCGTGCGCACCAGGGTGATGCGAAGAATGGCATAGACTATTTGGCCGTTCTTGTGGATGTAGCGTTGTTCCTGTTCGCACTGATGCACCTGGCCGGCCAGCAGGCGGTTGCTGTTTTCCAGAGTGGTGGCAATGTCGTCGGGATGGGTGATGTCGAGGACGGTTTTCCCTTTGAGATCCTCCAGGGTGTAGCCCAGGGTTTCGGTAAAAGCGGCGTTGATTTGCAAATAGGTGCCATCCACGTGGGTCATGGCCTTGGCAATGGGGGCCCATTCAAAGGATTGGCGGAAGCGTTCTTCACTTTCTTTGAGGGCAATTTCTGCCTCCACGCGGGCGCTGATGTCGATCACCTGGTTGAGAAACTGGGTGGGCTGTCCTTCCTCGTCGGTGAGCAGGGTGGCCTGAAACAGCACATGAACAACCTGGCCGGAACGGTGGGTGTAGCGAATCTGGCGCTGGCTGACGGAGACCTTCCCTGCCAGCAAAGCCTCATTGGCCCCCAGCAGTGGGTTGACATCTTCGGGGTGGAGAATGTCCAGTTGTTGCCGATGTTTCAATTCTTCGGGGGTGTAGCCGACAATCTGGGCAAAGGCATCGTTGACCTGGATAAATCGCCCCTGCAAGTCCACAAGGGCAATTCCATTGGGGGCCAGCTCAAAAATCTGCCGAAAATGGTTGGCGCTTTGTTGCCAGGCTTGCTCTATACGACGCCGTTCGGCTTCCAGTTGCTTGGACTCAGTGATGTCTTCGACGATCCCTGTCACCCGATAGATTTTGCCCTCTTTGTCGGCGATGGGAAAGGTGCGTTCTCGCAGCCAAATCAGGCGGCCATCAGTGTGATAAATGCGGAAGACAACATCGGTGGATTTGCCCTCCGATTGGGCTTTGAGGATGGTGGGGAACAACCAGCGGTCGTCGGGGTGGATCTGGCGGATCCAGGCTTGGGGGTTGGCGTAGGCCTCTTCGGCGGAGCGGCCCCAAATGGCTTCACAGGCTGGGCTGACGTAGATCAGCTCTTTGCTGTAGAGTGTTGTAATCCAAAACAGTTGTTGCGTATTCTCTACCAGTTGCAGAAAACGATGCTCGCTCTCTCGGCGGGCTTCTTCCAATTGTTGTTGTCGTTCTTTCAGTTGACGGGATGCTGTGATGTCAGTAACAAATCCTTCAAAATAGAGGGGATCCCCTTGGTCGTTGTAGATGGTACGGGCATTTAAAGAAATCCAAATTAGCCTGCCATCTTTGCAGCAGACTTGGTGTTCAAAATTCACAACTTGACCTTCTCTCAGCATGCGCTGGATGAATTCGGCTCGTTGCTCCGGATCGCTATAGATTTGGGTGCCAATATCGGAGACGTTGTGCATCAAATCCTCAGGGGATTCGTAGCCGAAAATATGGGCCAAGGCCGGGTTGGCAACCAGATATTTGCCCTCTAGGGTGGTTTGAAAAATGCCTTCGACGGCGTTCTCGAAGATCTGCTGGTAGCGGGCAGCAGTGCTGCGGCTGTCCTGCAGTTGGGATTGGAGCTGCTCGAGGGTTTGCCGATGCTCCTGGGCTTGGAGAAGAATGTGCTTCAGGCTGAGGGCAACGAGGTCAATCTGTTCCCGTTCAAAGGAACTCAGTTGGCGAGGATGGCAGTCAAGCAGGTGCAGATCGGCCAACCGGATCCCCTGCTCAGTCTGCAAGAGGAAGGATTCATGAAAAGGCCATTGCTCAGCCCCAGGACTGGCATTGAGGTTGAAGGGTTCGCCGGCTGGGATCCCTTGCGGATCCCGGTAGAGGATCCCTTTTGAAGGCGAGTGGGGATCGGATCCCGGCTGGGCCAGTTCTAGATAGACCAAAGGTACTTTCAACAGTTGACCCAACAATTGCAACAGCGGGTACAGCGCTGTACCCAGTTCGGTTTGAAGGGACTGCCCTTCCCTGGGAGCAGTCCGCGGGAAAGCAAAACCGTGCACAACGGATCTTGGCGAGCGAGAAATGGGAGGTGACATGGGAAAACCTGGCCGAGGAGCTGGCTCAACCCAGTCCATCACGACAGATCGGGGGTGCCTGGTTGGGCTGATTTCCACAGGGAAAAGGAGCAGGCGCACCCATTCTGCACCCACTCTACTCTAGCGATACTCTGGAGAAACTTACTTTGAAACTTACTTTAGTGAAACATGCTGCTGACGGAGCTATCTTCATGAATGCGCCAGATCGCTTCCCCCAGCACATTGGCTACCGAGAGAACGGTTAACTCGGGAAAGTGCTGCTCTGGAGGGATAGGGATGGTGTTGGTGACGATCACCTCTTCAAATAGACCACCCCGCAGGCGTTGAATGGCCGGCTCAGAAAAAACAGGGTGAATGGCGCAGGCGTAAACCGCCTTGGCCCCCAGCTTGCGCAGCAATTTTGCCCCTTCCGAGATGGTGCCTGCCGTATCGATCATGTCGTCCACAAGGATGGCAGTTTTCCCCCGCACATCCCCAATCAGATTCATGACTTCCACATCGTTGTGGGCTTGGCGGCGCTTGTCAATGATTGCCAGAGGGGCTTCCTTGAGTTTTTTGGCAAAGGCACGGGCACGAGCCACACCCCCCACATCGGGAGAGACGACCACAATGTCTTCGTCGAGCAAGCCCTTTTCCTTGAGGTAAGCCTGTAATACCGGCTGGGCGTAGACGTGGTCGAGGGGAATGTCGAAGTAGCCTTGAATCTGGGCCGAGTGCAGATCCATAGCCAGCACGCGATGAGCTCCCGCCTGGGTAATCATGTTGGCCACCAGCTTGGCGGTGATCGCTTCTCGGCCTGCCGTTTTGCGGTCGGCGCGAGCGTAGCCGTAGTAGGGCAAGACAGCGGTGATCTGCCGGGCAGAGGCGCGGCGACAGGCATCGATGATCACCAGCAGTTCCATCAGGTGGTCGTTGACGGGGCGGCAAGTGGGCTGCACCAAGTAGACATCAGCACCCCGGATCGACTCTTGGATTTGGATGTACAGCTCGCCATCGGCAAAGCGCTTGCGCAACATCGGGCCCAGATCCATGCCCAAGTAACGCGCCACCTCTTGAGCCAGAGCCGGGTTAGCGCTGCCTGAGAAGATTTTGAGGCGGTTGCTATCCGAGATGGGTGGCAGGGGGGAAGGGCGGAGAAGAGG
This sequence comes from Synechococcus sp. W60.1, assembly GCF_047461575.1. Classification (NCBI taxonomy): domain Bacteria; kingdom Bacillati; phylum Cyanobacteriota; class Cyanophyceae; order Synechococcales; family Synechococcaceae; genus Synechococcus; species Synechococcus sp. W60.1. The sequence goes on from NZ_JANSHL010000002.1 coordinate 304,350, forward strand.
GGCAGGGCGAACCACAGATCGATGCTGAACTCGTCCGCAGCCAACGCCTAACGGCGAGCTGTCGCTATCGTAGCACCAGCACTTGCAACCTCAGCAACTGTATTCTTGGGGATTTTCTGGGGAGGCAGGTTACTATGAGCAGAATGAAGGTCGAGCTGCTGCACATCCACAAGCGTTTTGGGGCGGTACAGGCGAACCGCGATGTGTCCTTGCGGGTGGAGGCGGGCACAATCCACGGCCTGCTTGGGGAGAATGGGGCCGGCAAAAGTACCTTAGTTAAGATCCTGAGCGGCTTTCTGCGCTGCGATCAGGGGGAGATTTGGATCGATGGGCAACCGGTTCGCATCGACAGCCCTGCAGCAGCCATTCGCCTGGGCATTGGCATGTTGCACCAGGATCCCTTGGACTTTCCTTCTCTGACGGTGCTGGAAAACTTTATTGCCGGGCAGCGGGGGCGCTTGGGTTTGGGGCTGCGAGAAAGCCGGAAACGTCTTGAGAAAGCCTGTGAAGAGTTTGGTTTCAACCTCAACCCCGATGGAGCCATCGGCAGCTTGACGGTGGGGGAACGGCAACAACTGGAAATGCTGCGGTTGCTTTCCCTGGGGATCAACACCTTGATTTTGGATGAGCCAACGACGGGCATTTCTGCAGCGCAAAAAGATCTTTTGTTCGCGGCTCTGAGAAGGCTGGCGGGGCAGGGCAAATCGGTGATCTTCGTCTCCCACAAGCTGGCCGATGTGGAGTGCCTTTGCGATCGGGTGACGGTGATGCGGCAGGGGGAGGTGGTGGGGGAGCTGCCTGTTAGAGGTGAGGACATTGCCCTGCTGGAACAGCGGTTGATCGATTGGATGTTCGGGCGGGAGTTGGCACCCCCGGCTCGGCCCCATTCTCCGCAAAGGAGGGCGGATCCCCTGTTGGAGTTGCGCTCCCTGGTGGTGCGGCATGAGCCGTTTGCCTTAGCTTTGCCAGATCTGGCGGTGCAGCCGGGGGAAGTGATTGGGTTGGCCGGTTTGGAAGGCAGTGGGCAACGCTCTTTCCTGCTCACCTGTGCAGGGTTGTTGCCGCCCAGGCGTGGCCAGATCTTGTTGAGGGGGCAGGAGATGACAGGCCGTCCTTACGGCGACTACCTGCGCTGTGGGGTGGGGTTTTCTCCGGCGGATCGGCTGCGAGAAGGGCTGATCCCCGGCCTAACGTTGCAGGAGCATTTTGCCCTCAAGCAGCAGGATCCCTGGATCAACTGGGCTCTGGCCCGTCAGCAGACCCAAGCGGCCATCGAACACTTCAGCATTCGGGGTCACCCCTACAGCCGGGTGGAGCAACTCTCGGGGGGCAACCAACAGCGCAGTCAGTTGGCTCTCTTGCCCACACCCCTGAGTCTTTTGCTGATGGAGCACCCAACGCGAGGGTTGGACATTGAGTCGGCGCTGTGGGTCTGGGGGCAATTGCTGGAACGCACCCAAGCGGGTACGGCTATTCTTTTTGCCTCGGCGGATTTGGACGAGATCCTGCAGTACAGCGACCGAGTGATGGTGTTCAGCGGCGGACAGGTCTCGGAGCCCATTCCGGCGGCGGAGCTCACCGTTTCACGCCTGGGACAGATGATGACGCTTCCCGTCTTGCGCAGCACTCACAGCAGCGAGATCCCAGGGATCCCGACTGAGGTTTAGAGGGCTAATCGAAGCCCTCTAGCGGTCGCGTCAGCGGTGCGTAGCTCTTTCGCTTTGCCGCAGCAGGAGAAGGATTTGAGAACGGCATGGCAACCGGCTAGAGCAAGGCTTAGAGTAGCAGTAGCCCCAAGCCTTTTGCTCAAGGAATCTGGCCATGGGATCCCAGGATCGCCTCTTGCCTCCAGGAGCAGAGGAGCTGCAATCTGACCGCTCGCCCTCCTCGGAGCAAGTCCTTTTGGAGCTCACCGTTCGGGGATCCCGGCAGCAAGTCTTGCAGGGTTTGCGGGCCTGGCTGGAGCTGAGCTTGCTGACTCCAGAGCACTTTCGCTTGCTGGTGGAGCAGTATCGGCTAGAGGGGGAGGAACCAAGGTCAGCGGCAGTTTTCCCCAGCGACGAGATCCCGGCTCGTCTTGGCTCGGCCTACGTGCTCTGGATTTTGGGTTTGTTTGGCATCTGTGGCCTGCACCGTTTTTATCTGGGCCGCTGGCGGACGGGTTTGCTCTGGCTGTTGACCTTTGGGCTGCTGGGGATCGGTCAGCTCCTGGATTTGATTTGGATCCCAGGGATGGTGCGAGAAAGAAATGCTCGCCTGGCCGGATCTGGGGTTGAGGAACCTGCGGTCGAGGGGAGAAGAGCCCCAAGCTGCCCCTCAATCCACTCGCGCTACTCGGACGGAGTCCTTGCCCCCCCCTACCCCGGCGCTGGCTGTTTTGCTGCGGAACTTGCTGTCAGAGCTGAGCGTGGCTTGGCTGTTGCTGCTGGGCCTGTTTTTGGTGGTGGTGTCCTCGGGGGTGCTGGCGGCCAGCCACTGGGAGCAATTTTCTCCAACTGCTCAGTATGGGGTGCTCTTGGCCTATACGGCGGCTTTTGGGGTAGGTGCTGGATGGATCCAACGGCAGGAAGGGCTGCGTCTAACCGGTCAAACCTTGGAGGCTATTGCCCTGCTGCTGGTGCCGGTGAACGTGTGGGCCCTGGATGGGCTGGGGATCCTTTGGGGGATCCGCATCCTGGCGCTGGGCTTGCTGCTGGGGATCCCGTTGGCGGCTGGGCGGCAGGTGCGCTCGCTGGGTTTGTTCGCGCCAGCGGTGCGGAGCACTAGTGCCGGATACGCCTTTTATGGAACCTTGGTGAACTTTTTGGCCCTCTCTGGCTTGCACGCTTTCTGGAGCTTGGGGCCGCAGGAGCTTCGCCCTGCTTTTGTCCTGGGGATCCTGTATCTGGGGATCCTCAGCACCGTGATTTACACCTGGAGCCGCCGGTCTCGGGAATTACGGGGCTCCAAGATCTGGCTAATCGGGGCTGCCGGATCCCTGTTAATCCTACGGGGGCTGCTGTCTGGGCATGTCCAAGTGCCGCAGTTGGGGTTGGCGGTGGCCCTGTTGGGTTGGCTAGCAGCGGAATGGCCCCAGGGATCCCCGGACGTCGTAGCAGAAGGCGCTCAGGAGGGGACGCTCTCCCGCTGGTGGGAGGGGAGCTGGGTGCTGTTGGTGGTGGGCTGGCTGCTGGCTGCCATTGGCTTGGCGGAGAGCCCTTTCAGCGGCTGGCAGTTGCTGGGGATTAGCCTGCTGGGGATCCATGTCTTAATCGGGCGCTTGCGCCGACACACCCAGTCGCCCCAGCGGGACGAAGTCCTTAGGGTGCATTTGACGTTGCTGTTCTTGCTGGGCCTGGAAACTTGCTGGGCTTTTTGGCAGGTGTGGCCAGCAAGCTGGCGGCAAGAGGTTGTAGCTACAGTAACCAACTGGTTTCAGCCCCTTGATTCCCCTTGGGGCTTGCTGGGGTTGGTGCTACTGCCCTACGAGGTGCTGTGGTTGGGGTTGGCGGCCCGCTGGCAGAGGAGCGGTCCAGAAGCCGGCGAGACAGACTTTTCTGGGCTGGTAGAACCGACAGAGTGCTTGGTGCTGGGGTTGGGCGGATCCCTGCTGCTCTTGAGCCTTCCCTATCCGGCCATTCGCTTTTGGCACTTGCTTTTGAGTACTGGCATCCTGACCTGGTGGCTGCGGCAGAAGTCCAAGAGAGCTGAGCTCCTCGATCCCCGCTGGGTATTTCTCACCCATGCCTACGGGCTGGGGGCGCTGCTGGCCGGGATCCGCTGGCTCTTGTCTGACTTGAGCCTGTCCAGTTGGGGAGTGGTTCTGCTGCTGGTGGGCCTATTGCAATGGGCAGGGCGGGTAGCTCTGGGTGGGTCAGAGCGCTTTTTTTGGGGAGTGCCTGCGGAGCTGTGGCAGCGAAGTGCAGATGGCATAGGGCTGGTGCTGGTGGGATCCAGCTACTTGGCGTTTTTGCTGCAACGGTTCCTTGATTCGTCTGCGACTGGTGAACAATCCATGGGCTGGCTGTGGCTGCTGGTGCCTCTTGCTTTAACGGCAGCTCAGGTATTGGCCCTGCCCCCCCTGGAGTTCATGCCCCGCTGGCTGCAGAGCCCAGAGCAAGGGGGATTGGGATCCCTTTCCTGGCAGCAGGGGATCCCAGTGCGGGGATCCCTGCGTCTTTGGGCCGTGCTCTCGCTGGTGATGGCGCAGTTGCTCACCTTGGGCAGGCCGGGCCCGGATCTGCTCGGGCTAGGGCTGGGGTTGCTGCTGCTAGCTACCCAGGTGTGGCTATGGGCTTGTCCCTTGCCAAGTTCCCCTACTCCTGGAGCAGAGGGGGAAGCCCTGCTGGCGGTGGCCTTCGGCTCAGGGTTCGGCCTGGTGGGGATCAGCCGGCTCTTGCCGACACTTACGGAAGCGGAATGGCTGCTGGTCTTGGCAGCGCTGCTGTTGCTCTTGAGCGGCTGTCGCTACGGCATCCGGCACCTCTCTTCTCGCCTGCAAGCCGCTTACCGGCCAGCCCTGGATGGCTGGGGTATACCCTTGGGGTTGGTGCTCTTGCTCTCCCTAACGTTGCCCACCGCGGCGGCCCTCTTCACCCCTTCCTCGCCCCCTGCTTTCTCGGCAGCCATACCGCTGGCCTCTGGGGTTACCTGGCTGGCCATTGGTCTCCGACTTTGGGTAGAGGTTGCTCCGGTCTTCTCTGCTCCCATTGCCGAGACGGGATCCTCTCCGACCCTCCCCCCTAGCGCTAGCGGGACGGAGTCCTCTCCGACAGGGGATGCCCCTGAAATTGCCCAAGCCCTTTCATCTGGCCAGATCAAGGGTCAGATGGATGGGTTGTTGTACGGGCTGGGCTGGGCTTTGGAGCTACTGGCGGCAAGCGGCGTGTTGTGGGCTGTGCAGGGATCCCGTCCTGTTGCCCCTCTGCTTGCCGTCATCAATCTGAGCCTGGGGATCCTCTTTTGGATTGGGCCGGAAAAACTCTTGCTTGAGGGGGCCGCTCGCGCTGGCGGGACAAAGTCTTTGGGGGGGCAGCTCCTGCAACAGGTCAGGGCCCTGAGCTTCTGGCGGACGGGGCCTTTGATCTATGCAGGGTTGGGCTGGCTGGGATCCCATGCCCAGTGGAGTGAGGTAACGGGCTTGGGCAGCTTAGGTCTCTCCATCGTGCTGCTGGGCGTGGGCCGCCGACAGTCACCGGAGCAGCACCCCTGTCGCGAACAGGAAGGCCCTCCTCCTACCAACCGGAAGGGGATCCTGGGAGCTTTCGGAATATCGCTGGCGGCCTACGAGAGCTGGGTCTACTTTCTCGGCCAGCAAACTGGGGAATTCTGGGAGGACGAAGCGGCGGTGCTGACAGCTTTGCTAGGGCTGCTCTTGGCAGTGGGCTACTGCCTCTGTCCATCTTGGCTGGTGGCGACCCTGCGGCTGAAAGCGGCCTGGCTGCAGCGGATAGGTGCCGGCAACTGGGGCTTGGCCAGCCTCGCCCTTTGGAGTTTCGCTCTCAGCCCTTGGGGGAAGGGGCTCTGGGTGCTGACGGGATCCGGCCTGGTGGCCTATGCCGCCGGACAGGCGAGAACCTCAACTCTAGAATCTCCAACAGAGCAAAATTGGGTGCCAACGGTCTGGGGTTACCTCAGTGCATGGCAAGGAGCTGGGGTTCTGCTGGGCGGTGTGTTCCTGGGGCTGCCGCAGCTATCCATAGCGCGATGGGCCGGATCCCTGCTCTGTGGGCTGGGGCTGGTTTACCATGGCTTGCCCTGGCGAGGGTGGGGCTGGCCGTCGGATCCCTGGCACAATACGGCCTTGGTGCTACCCCTGACTGCGTTTCTGGTAACCGCGGGAGGAAATAACACCCTTAATCTGCTGCTGGGGGCAACCTACTATGCCCTGCTGGCTATCTGGAGATCCCAAGTGCGCCTGGGCTATGTCAGCCTGTTCTTGAGCAACTGGATCCTGTGGAGTTACGGCTGGCATCAGGATTGGGCTTCCCTGACGTTCTATGCCCTGCCCCTGGTGGGATCCCTGCTCTATGTGGCCCAGGTGGATCCGGGATTACAGGAAACCAACGGACGGCGGGGGCGGCATTGGCTGCGGCTGGTTTCCTTGGGCACATGGCTGCTGGTGGTGCTGGTGGAAACTCACGGGCAACGGTGGACGGGCTTTTGGCCGGTAGGGTTGGGTTTGGCCTTGGGTCTGCTGGGCTTGGCCTTGCGGGTAAGAGCCTATCTCTTCGTGGGCACGCTGGCCTTTGGGCTGGGGATCCTGCGGCAGGGATGGCTGTTGGTAACAACTGATGCGCTGCTGCTCTGGGCCACTGGGATCCTGCTGGGCCTGCTTCTGATTTGACGGCAGCCAATCTTGAAAGGCGTCGAGAAGAGGTGGGATCCCGCCTCTCCGCTTGGCTAGGGCAACTGCAGAGCTGGGAATAGCTCCCCCCGTGGGAGAGGGGTCGAGAGTGAGCCAGTGGGGCAAGGGGCATGTCAAACTGGTGCTGGCCTTGCTTTGGAGGATGGGGTCTATTGCTGGGCAACGTTGACCCAAAGGTGTCTTCTCAGCCTAGGTGGAAAAAGCTTCTGCGGCAGATCTTGGCTCCTTGGCGCGAGTTCGATGGCATGTTGCTGGCCACGGTGCTGGCCTTGACAGGCATCGGCATTCTTGCCATCCGCAGCGCAGTCTGGGAGCGTCCCATCAGCCACTATTGGCTGCAGCAGTTGATCATGGCCGGGATCAGCCTGGTGTTTTTGGGAATGGTAGCCCGGATCCCGTATGAGCGGCTTTTGCGCTGGCACTGGTTCACCTACTTCCTGACCTTGGCAGGTTTAATTGCAGTGCTCTTTTTCGGCACGGCGGGGGGAGGGGCGGAGCGCTGGCTCTCCATCGCTGGCTTTCAGGTGCAGCCTTCTGAGTTTGCCAAGCTGGGGGTAATTGTTACCCTGGCTGCTCTCCTGCACCACTGGCCGATCAAGTACTTCAGCCAGATTTGGGTGGCCGTTGCCGTCATTGCTCCTCCCTGGATCTTGATTTTCCTGCAGCCCAACCTGGGCACTGCCCTGGTGTTTGTGGTGATTGTCCTGGTCATGCTCTACTGGGCCGGAGCCAAGGGCAGTTGGATCCTCTTGCTCCTGTCGCCGGGGGTGGGAGCCATTCTCTATGGCTTACACACTCGCCCAGAGCTGAGCTGGATGCTTTGGGTTTGGCTGCTCTGGTGTCTGGGAATGGCGGGGTTGGCTGCTTGGCGTCTCCCCTGGCAGTGGACGGGGGCCGTAACTTTTGGGGTAATCAACCTGCTCTCGGGGCAGTTGGGTCAGCTAGCTTGGCACCTTCTCAAGCCCTATCAGCGGCGGCGGCTGGAGATTTTTATCGATCCCATGCAAGAGCCCTGGGGAGCCGGCTATCACCTCATTCAATCCCGCATTGCCATCGGAGCCGGCGGCCTCTGGGGCCGCGGTATCCAGCAGGGCACCCAAACCCAGCTGGACTTCATCCCCGAACAGCACACGGATTTTATTTTCTCGGCCATTGGGGAAGAGATGGGTTTTATCGGCACCCTGACGGTGCTGATCCTGTTTTGGATCCTGTGTGCGCGGCTGATCTGGATTGCCCAAGGGGCCAAGGACAATTTTGGATCCCTGATTGCCATTGGGGTGCTGGCGATGATCCTCTTTCAGGCGGTGGTGAACATCAGCATGACCATCGGCCTGGCCCCGATTACCGGCTTGCCTTTGCCTTTTCTAAGTTATGGCCGCTCGGCTCTACTGACCAATTTTCTGGCCATTGGCTTGGTGGAATCGGTGGTGATGCACCGCCAGCGTACTAGTCTTTTCAAGTAGGCAGGCTCAATTTGCCTCCAGCGGGTTTGGCCTCAACAAGGGGAAGCTGCTGCCAGCGTTGGGCAACACTGGCCAAGGATCTTAAGATAGGAACACGGAGCCCCGGCTGGTCGAGCTGGCATGTTGCGTTTGGATCCTGCCCTCTACTTTGACCACAGCGCCACCACTCCGCCTCGGCCTGAGGTGATCGAGGCCATGCAGATGGCGATGCAGGAAAGCTGGGGCAACCCCTCCAGCTTGCACGGGTGGGGAGAACGGGCCGCCATGGCCATGGAGCGGGCGCGGCAGCAGGTGGCCGAGCTGCTTAACTGTGAGCCGGAGGCGCTGCTGTTTACCTCAGGCGGGACGGAGTCCAACAACCTGGCCCTGTTTGGGGTGGCCCAGCGCTACTCTACTCCCCAACATCTCATCATCTCCAGCGTCGAGCACGCCTCGGTGGAGAATGCTGCCCGCCAGTTGCAGTCCCAAGGCTGGCAGGTCACCCGTCTGCTGGTGAACGCCGCCGGCCAGGTGGATCCCCAGACTTTGATCCAGGCGCTGCAACCCAATACCGTTTTGGTCTCCATCGTCCACGGCCAAAATGAGGTGGGATCCCTGCAGCCCATTGCAGAGCTGGGTCAGATCTGTCGCCAGGCGGGGGTGCTCTTCCACACCGACGCTGTGCAGACGGTGGGGCGGATCCCGCTGGATCTGACACAACTGCCGGTGGATCTGCTCTCCCTTTCCGGGCATAAACTCTACGGGCCCCAGGGGGTGGGGGCGCTGTACGTGCGCCCAGGGGGGGAGCTGCGACCGCTGCTGCGGGGGGGCGGGCAAGAACGGCGGCTGCGCGCCGGTACCCAAGGGATCCCGGGCATTGTCGGCTTGGGAGTGGCGGCGGCTTTGGCGGCCCAAGAGCTATCTCAAGAAACGGCCCGCCTGCGGCAATTGCAACGGCATTTGGCCCAGTTGCTGGCGGAGGTGCCCGGTTTGCGGCTGACCGGCCCTGTGGATTTGGAGCAGCGTCTGCCCCACCACCTCAGCTACTGCGCCGCAGGGATCCCCGGGAATGTGCTGGTCAGGGCTCTGAGCCGCCAGGGGATCGCCATTAGCGCCGGCTCCGCCTGTAGCAGCGGCCAACTGATCCCCAGCCGCATCCTCTTGGCCATGGGCTATTCGGAAGCCGAGGCACTGGGATCCATTCGCCTTAGCCTTGGCAAAGCCACCACCTACGCTGCGGTCGAGTATGTAGCCCGATGTCTGCAGGCAGTAATTGCCTCGACCTCCGAATCCGGATCCCTGGAGGATGGGGCAACTCAATCCCCGTTGTCGGTTCCTGTCGCGTAGCCGGATCGAAGGTTGGGCAGGCTGGGTTAAGGTGATAGAGAGTTAAAGGGCTGGTCGCTATGGCTGAGATGAGTCCGTATCAGGTGTTGGGAATTAGCGAAGAAGCCTCTTTTGAAGAGATTCAATCGGCGCGGGCTCGGCTCCTGGCCAGCTTGGGCGCCGATGAACAGCAGCAAGAGCGGGTGGAGCAAGCCTACGATGCCATCCTGATGCAGCGCCTGCGCCTGCGCAAAGAGGGCAAAATCGCCGTTCCCGATCGCATTCGCTACGCCGAACAACGGGCTGCCCATCCTGAGCCGGAGCTGAGTTTGCCTCGCCCTGCTGCCCAAAATCCCCCCTGGGTCAGCCGCTGGTTGGATACCCCCTCTACCGCCGATGCCCTCTGGCCTGCGGCGCTGCTGGGTGGACTGGTGGGTTGGGTTATCTTGGCTCCCGATGAGTACCCCTCGCTGCAACTGGCCTTGGGGCTGATGGCTTGTATCTATTTCCTGTACCGCAAAGAGCGCCGCTTCATTCGCGCTTTTCTCTTGGCCCTGGCGGGCCTGAGCCTGGGGCTGATGTTGGCCTACGGCATTGCCCTTCCTCTCACCGGTGGCGATGCTCCTGGTGCGCTGTTGGTGGGGATCACGTTTGCGGTGATGTGGTTGGTGACCAGCTTTTTGCGCTAGCTGCCGGTTTGCGACAGATATTCAACCTGGAACCTCACCTGCCAAACCGCCGCTGCCGCGACTGATAGCTAAGCAAGGCTTGGTGAAAAGCGGCTCGGTCGAAATCCGGCCAGAGGATGGGGGTGAAATACTGCTCGGTGTAGGCCATCTGCCAGAGCAGGAAGTTGCTGATGCGCATCTCGCCACTGGTGCGGATCAGCAGGTCAGGATCGGAGAGGCCGGTGGTGTAGAGAAATTGGGAAAAGAGGGCCTCGTCAATCTGATCCGGCTGCAGCAGCCCCTGCTGCACCAAGGTGGCAATGGAGCGGCAGGCCTGCAGGATCTCCTGTCGTCCCCCGTAGTTGAGGGCCACCGTCAGGCAAATGCCCTTGTTGTGCTGGGTGCAGGCCACCGCATGCACGATGGTTTCCTGCAGAGAGTGGGGCAGAGCCGACAACTGGCCGGCAAACTGGATGCGCACCCCCTGCTGCACCATTTCCCCCAATTCCTGCCACAGCACCTGCTCGAACAAAGTCATGAGAAAATCCACCTCCTCGCGGGCCCGGCCCCAGTTCTCGGTGGAGAAGGCATAGGCGGTAAGGGCTGGGATCCCCCAGTCATCACAACAGCGCAGCAGCTCCTTCAGGGCCGCTACCCCTCGCTGATGCCCAACACTGCGGGGTAAGCCCCGTTTTTGCGCCCAACGCCCGTTGCCATCCATCACCACCGCCACATGGCGGGGCAACAACTGCGGATCTAGGTCGGCAGGCAACTGCAGAAGATGGGCAGGAGAAAGGGTCATGGAGATTCAGTCTTCGGGGAGGGTTTTCTCAGGTTTGCGAAAGAGTTTAGTCAGATCGGCAAGGGATCCCCACCAGCGCAGCGGCCCATTGCGAAACCAGGGGTGGGCCCACAATCCCTTTAGCGGAGCATCTCGTTTTTTGGCATCGCGGGGATTGCGCAACCGCTGTACCAGCAGTTCGTGTAACTTGGCACTGGTCAGAGGCCGCTCGATGCGCCCACCCTCCGCCAGGGAAATGGATCCCGTTTCTTCTGAGACCACAATACACAAGCAATTGGTCTGCTCTGTGATCCCCATCGCAGCGCGGTGCCGTGTGCCCAGCTGTCGAGAGGCGGCCCGCTCCGAAACCGGCAGGATGACCCCCGCTGCGCGAATGCGATTCCGATGGATGACCACAGCCCCATCATGCAACAAAGTTGAAGTCTGGAAAATGGTCTGCAAGATCTCCCGCGACACCCGCGCCTGCAGAGGTACCCCTTTGTCGGTAAACACCCGCGAGTCAATTGGCTGCTCCGGCTCGATGACAATCAGCGCTCCTGTGCGGTTTTGGGAAAGTTCTCGCACCGCTTGCACCAGTTCTTCCACCAAATCTTCCTCAGGATCCTCCTCGTCGTCGCCTGCGTTGCTTGGCCACTCCATGCGGATAGCTCTTGCCAGTTGCTCCAGCAGCCGGCGAAACTCCGGTTGAAAGAGCACGCCCATGGCTACGGCTGCGCCCAGGAGCAGGCGATCCAAGATCAGGTGAACCAAGGGGAGAGAGGCTGTGGCCAGGTACAGCACCAGCAGCACTATAAATCCCCTCACCAGCACCCCAGCACGACTTTCGCGGGTGTAGTAGAGAGCCAAAGCCAACAGAAAGACAGCCAGAGCCCAGTCCAAGAGGCTGAGAAAGTTAAACTGCTGTAGCCAAGCCCATAAGGCCGCCAGCATGGCGAAAAACCCCGTTCACGCTCCCCTCATTGCGGACCTTCTGCCTGGTGCCGTTCTGCACCTCAGAACCCCTGTTGGACTGCGGCCCCCAGACCAGCCTACCACTCACCTCCTGGCTGTCTTCCAGTCTTTCTCGCATGAGGTGCGTTGGCTGCGGTCGGCGCTGCCAGGAAAGGCTGTGCCTCTACTGACCAGATGGGTATGGGCAAACTTCCCCTTCAACGCAGCAACCGCTCTGGCAAGACATCTTGACGGATTAAGTCGGCATAAGTTTCTCGCCGCACAATCAACTGGGCCTCTCCCTCGTTGACCAGCACCGCGGCTGGCCGAGGGAAGCGATTGTAATTGGAAGCCATGCTGTAGTTGTAGGCCCCCGTCGCCAAAACCACCAACACTTCTCCTGCCATTGGGGCGGGCAGAAGCACATCCTTCAACAGCACATCCCCCGACTCGCAGTGCTTGCCGGCCACCGTTACCCGCTGCGTGGCCTCTGCCTCTGGTCGGTTGGCCAGAAGGGCGGTATAGCGGGCTTGATAGGTGATCGGGCGGGGGTTGTCGGACATACCACCGTCGATGGTGATGTAGGTGCGTCCCTGGGGCAGGTCATCGCTGGGAGGGATCCGCTTTTGCCCTCCCAGGGTGTAGGCGGTCACGGCAGCCGGCCCAATCACAGATCGTCCAGGCTCGCAGAGCACCTTGGGCAAAGGGATCCCGGACTGGGCAAAGGCTTGTTGCACCGCCGTTGCCACAGTTTCCACCCACTCCGGGATGGAGGGGGGATCATCGGATTCGATATAGCGGATCCCCAGGCCCCCACCCACATTCAGCTCTTGTAGGGGCAACCCTCTGCCCAGCCCTTGCCGCCAGATCTGGGCCAGCACCCCCGCCAGGTCGCGGTGGCCCTGTAGATCAAAAATCTGTGACCCAATGTGGGCATGGAGCCCAACGCACTGCAGTTGGGGATGGGCTGCCAAAAAGTCAAACACCTCCGGCAGTTGCCATTGGCCGATGCCGAATTTGCTGTCGGTTTGTCCGGTGCGGATGTACTCGTGGGTGTGGACGTCAATACCAGGGTTAACCCGCAGGAGCAGCCGCGCTGGCCGTGCGGGCGTGGTCAGGGCCGACACCTGCTGCAGTTCGTACAGGCTATCGACCACCAAAGTACAGCCCGTCTCCAGGGCCAAGTTCAGCTCGTCGAGAGACTTGGCGTTGCCGTGCAGATAGAGATCTTCACCTTTGGCCCCCGCCTGCAGGGCCGTGTACAGCTCCCCGCCAGAAGCCACATCCAACCCCAGCCCTTCTTGCAGCGCCAATGCACAGATGGCCAGGCAATTCCAGGCTTTCGTGGCGTACAAAACCCGGGATCCCCCGGCGTAGCAGCGGGCCCAGGTGTCACGGTAAAGCTGGCAGGCGCGGCGCAGCGTCCATTCGTCCAGGATGTAGAGAGGGGATCCAAACTGGCGCACCAGCTCCACCACGTCGCACCCCCCAATTTCCAAGTGCCCCCGGCTGTTGATACGGCTGGTCAAGGGGCGCAAAGACTGGTTGGGGGAAAGGGTCTGCTCTGGATGGGTGGGAGTGCCGAGGGTCGAAATCATGGTCAGGAGTCAGAAAACTGTCTTAAACGATATCAAGTTCCTTATTCAGTTTGTCTTGAAAAGTGCCCAGCCCTAACCCGATCCCTTTATACCCAGCTCTGGGGCTGCCTCGTTCCGCTTCGACTCTGACTCCTCGGTTTTGAGATGGCTGACAATTGGCACAGTGGGAGTGTGTCTGACTTACGCAACACCTTCTGCTATGATGAAAGACCGGTGTCAACGGGTCGATGCCCGAGGGGTTAAAGGGGGCGGACTGTAAATCCGCTGGCTTACGCCTACGTTGGTTCGAATCCAACTCGGCCCACCATCGGCTTTGCCCACGTGGCTCAGTGGTAGAGCACCCCCTTGGTAAGGGGGAGGTCACGAGTTCGATCCTCGTCGTGGGCTTAGCGCTCTGAAGATGATCCCAGCCGCTGGCGCCAGAAGAGCTATGGCCCGAACAACTGGGGAGATGACAAGAATCCTCCCCCTCGAGGGCGGGGAGTATGTCAAAATGCGGCAAGAACCCTCGAGTGGTCGCGATGATCCCACCGGATGGATCCCCCCTTGCTTCTGTTCCTGCCTGGCATAGCCTCACCCTCGCCGCTGCCATCCAGAAGTTGCAGACCGATCCCGATCGTGGCCTCACCACTCAGCAGGTGATCCAGAGGCAGCGGCAATATGGCCCCAATGAGCTGATCACCACTTCTGGCCGTAGCTCCTGGCAAGTCCTGCTGGATCAATTCCGCAACATCATGCTGCTGATGCTGATCGCCGTAGCGGCGATCTCAGCCACTTTGGACTTGCAAGAAGGCGAGTTTCCCAAAGATGCCCTGGCCATTTTGTTGATCGTTGGCCTTAACGGTGGCCTGGGCTATTTGCAAGAAAGTCGGGCGGAAAAAGCGCTGGCGGCCCTGAAAAAACTGGCCTCCCCTACTGTGCGGGTGGAGCGGGATGGCCTGTGGCAAGAAGTTCCAGCCAGCCAACTGGTGCCGGGGGATCGCGTGCTGCTGGAAGCCGGGGTACAGATCCCAGCCGATGGGCGCTTGGCCGAGGCCGTGAACCTGCAGGTGCGGGAAGCAGCTTTGACCGGAGAAGCCACCCCTGTAACCAAACAGGCAGATTGCGTACTCCCGCCGGACATCGAGCTGGGGGAACGGCGCAACATGGCCTTCATGGGCACCGAAGTGATTCAGGGGCGAGGGATCCTCTTGGTTACTGCCACCGGCATGAACACGGAGCTGGGCAAAGTGGCGAAGCTGCTACAAACGGTGGAAAACGAGCCCACCCCGCTGCAGAAGCGCATGAGCCAACTGGGCAATGTGCTGGTGTCGGGATCCCTGGCTTTGGTGGCCCTGGTGGTGGGGATAGGGCTGCTGCAAGCCGGGAGCATGGCCCCCTTTACCTCGCTTCTGGAAACCTCCTTGAGCATGGCCGTGGCCGTGGTACCAGAGGGGCTGCCCGCGGTTATCACTGTCACCCTGGCCATTGGCACCCAACGCATGGTGCGCCGCCATGCCCTCATCCGCCGCCTGCCGGCAGTAGAGACCCTGGGATCCGTGACCACCATCTGCTCCGACAAAACCGGCACCCTCACGGAAAACAAAATGGTGGTGACCGACATCGTTACCCCCGACCGCCACTACCACGTCAGCGGCAGCGGTTACATCCCCAAGGGCTCCTTCTACTGCGGCGGCCAGCTCATGGATCCGGAGAGCGCCCCAGATTTGCAGGCCATCTTGCGGGCCGTGGTGTTCTGCAACGATGCCCTGTTGCAGGCCAGCCTCCAACCCGTTGCCGGTCGCAACCCTCGGTCTGCAGTTTCTTCTCCCCCTTCAACGCCCACCTGGTCCATCCTGGGGGATCCGACCGAGGCCGCCCTGCTGGTGGCAGCCGCCAAGGCCAACCTCCACAAAGGCTCTTTACAGGAGCGCTACCCACGGGTGCAGGAGCTCCCCTTCAGCTCGGAACGAAAACGCATGAGCGTGGTGATCCAAGAAAACGGCGGCTACTGCGTCTACACCAAGGGATCCCCAGAGCTGGTGCTAGAGCGGTGTGATCGTATCCAGAAAGGGGGCACTTGGCAGGAGCTGTCGGAAACAGATCGCCAAGCCATCCTCGGCACCAACAACCGCCTGGCCGCCCAAGGTATCCGGGTTCTGGGGGTAGCCACCCAGAGGCTAGAGCGGATCCCGGACAACGGGGAAGAGGTGGAGCACAACCTGGTTTGGCTGGGCTTGGTGGGGATGCACGATGCTCCGCGACCAGAGGCACGAGAGGCCGTGGCCCGCTGCCGAGAAGCCGGGATCCGCACGTTGATGATTACCGGCGACCACCAACTGACAGCTGTTGCCATTGCCCGCCAGCTGGGCATTCTCGAGTCGGAGGATCAGGCGATTGACGGGCGTACCCTCTCCCGCTTGAGTTTCGAGGAGCTGCTGCAAACGGTACAAACCGTCAGGGTCTATGCCCGCGTCGCCCCCGAACACAAGCTGCGCATTGTCCAGGCCTTGCAAAAGCAAAACGAGTTCGTGGCCATGACCGGGGATGGGGTCAACGACGCCCCTGCCCTGCGCCAAGCGGATATTGGCATCGCCATGGGCATCACGGGCACCGATGTGAGCAAAGAGGCCAGCGACATGGTGCTGCTGGACGACAACTTCGCCACCATCGTGGCCGCCATTGAAGAAGGGCGAGTGGTCTACAGCAACATCCGCCGCTTTGTGAAGTACATTTTGGGCAGCAACATCGGTGAGGTGCTGACAGTGGCTGCTGCCCCCATCCTGGGCTTGGGGGATGTGCCGCTGACACCCCTACAGATCTTGTGGATGAACTTGGTGACCGATGGCCTGCCCGCTCTGGCCTTGGCTTTGGAACCGGCGGAGCCAGGGGTGATGCAGCGCCCCCCCTTCAACCCCAAAGAGAGCATCTTCGCCCAGGGTCTGGGAGCCTACATGGTGCGCATCGGCGTGGTTTTTGCCATCTCCACAATCCTCATGATGGCCATTGTGGAAGCCTACATCCCCCACTGGCGCACAATGGTCTTCACCACCCTGTGTATCGCCCAGATGGGCCATGCGCTGGCCGTGCGCTCCAACGAGAAGCTCACCATCGAGACCAACCCTTTTTCCAACCCCTACCTGCTGGGCGCGGTCCTGACCACTCTGCTCTTGCAATTGGCTCTGCTCTATGTGCCTTTCTTGCGCAGCTTCTTTGGCACAGAGGAGCTAACCCGCACTGAACTTTTGATCTGCTTGGGCTTTAGCACCGTGGTTATGGTCTGGGTGGAGTTGGAAAAACTCTATTGCCGCTGGCGCAAGGGATCCCGCTGAATCTTCACAATTATTTTTCACAATAAAGCATCTTCACAATAAAGAGTCTCTCTCCCTACTGCACCCAGAAACAAAGCTTTGAGCCAAGACTCATTTCCCCAAAAAGCCACTCTTGAGGAATCCTGCCCATTGCATAGAGGCCATTTCCGCAAGTTAGCTGAGCTTCCCCTTTTGACCTCCAAGATAAGCTGGAAAGACTTGCTGGGATACTGTGGAAAGGGGGCAGGAATCTCTGGGTTCTATGCACAGAGAGCTATGGGCGGTAGGGAAAACGGTGGGCCTGGTGGATCCCTCTGGCCTTGCCTTTTGGCTGCTGGGATCCCTCTTCTTGGCTCTCCTGCTGCTTGGCGTCAGCCTGGGGGAAAGTCAGCCGCTTTCTGTCTTCAGAGGGATCCTGGGATCCCTTTCTCGAAGATTTCCCTTCCAACCTCCTAGAGGCACCCCCAGCCCAGAGGCTCGTTTTCGGGCAGCCTTGGAAGCCAGCTTGGATGCTATTTACCTGCTGGAGGCGGTGCGGGATCCCGTTACCCGCGAGATCCGCGACTTTGTCTTTGTGGATGTCAACGCCAAGGGGGAAGAGCTCATTTCCCTCCAGCGCCGGCAGATCATCGGCCAGCGGCTGTGCGAGCTGCTGCCCATCAACCGCTGGGGGGGCTTTTTTGAGAAATACAAGCGAGTGGTGGAAACCGGCATTCCTCTGGAAGAGGAGTTCTCCATTTCGGGGCAGCCGGGCTTGAAGGCCAGTTGGATCCATCACCAAGTGGTGCCGGTGGGAGACGGGATCCTCATCACCAGCCGCGACATCAGCGAGCAGGTCCAGATCAAGCAAGCCCTGGAGGCAAGCGAGTTGCGCTACCGGGCCCTCTATGAGGCGATCCCGGATTTGATTTTCGAGATTGACCCTGAGGGGCTGATTCTCAACTGCAAGCCTTCTCCCTACGTCCCCACCCAGCATCCGCCCGAGTTTTGTGTGGGTCGCCGCGCCCAAGACGTGTTTCCCAGCTCTTTCGGAGAGCAGTATCAGCTTTTAGCAGGGCGGGCCCTGTCCACTCAAACGCCACAGTATCTGGAGTACGAAATGGTGCTCCCCGCCGCTGCCGCAAACGAGTCTGAGCCGGCAATCCGCCGCTATCAGAAGGCTTGCGTCGTTGCCCATGGCAGAGATAGAGTCTACGTTTTGGTGCGGGATATCACCGAGCGGAAAGAGGCGGAGTTGGCCCTTAGAGAAATGGAAGCCACCCAGCGGGCCATTCTCCAAGACATCCCCGACCTCATCCTTCGCCTGAATAGCCAGGGCATCTGCCTGAGCTTTATTTCCGGCGGCGATGTCCATCTTTACTGCCCAGCAGAGCGCCACTTAGGTCGATCCCTGCAGGAGCTTTTGCCACCGGAGTTGGCCGAGCAGCGGCTTTTCTTTGTTCAGCAGGCTCTGGCCACCCAAACCCAACAGCGCTACGAGTACAGCATTGAAGTCCGAGGGGAGGTACGCCACGAAGAAGCCCGCATTGTGCCTCTGAACAGCCAGGAAGTCCTGGTGATCGTGCGGGATATTACAGAAGCCAAGCAGGCGGAGCTGGCCTTGAAAGCCGCTGAACAGCTGCAGCGAGCCATTCTAGAAGCCATTCCCGACTTGATCTTTCGCCTGGACAGCCAGGGCATTTGCTTGAGCTTTATCTCGGGGGGCGAGGTTCTTCTCTATGGCTCACCCGACACCTACGTGGGCCGATCCCTCCAAGAGGTCCTGCCAGCGGAATTGGCCGAGCAGCGGCTTTTCTATGTTCAGCAAGCCCTGGCCACCCAAACCCAACAGCGCTACGAGTACAGCATTGAAGTTCAAGGGGAGGTACGCTACGAAGAGGCCCGCATTGTCCCTCTCAACAGCCAGGAAGTCCTGGCAATCGTGCGGGATATTACAGAAGCCAAGCAGGCGGAGCTGGCCTTGAAAGCCGCTGAACAGGTGCAGCGAGCCATTCTAGAAGCCATTCCTGACTTGATCTTCCGCCTTGATAGCCAGGGCATTTGCTTGAGCTTTATCTCGGGGGGCGAGGTTCTTCCCTATGGCTCACCCGACACCTACGTGGGCCGATCCCTCCAAGAGGTCCTGCCAGCGGAATTGGCCGAGCGGCGGCTTTTCTTTGTTCAGCAGGCTATAGCTACCCAGACGCGGCAGCGCTACGACCAAAGCATCGAGATTGAAGGGGAGACCCGCCACGAAGAGGTGCGCATTGTGCCCCTCAACCCCCAAGAGGTGGTGGTGATCGTCCGCGATGTAACCGACCGGGTGCGATCCCAGCAGGCCGTCCAGGAAAGCGAGCAGAAGTTCCGGGCGCTGTTTGAGAATGCCGCTGTGGCCATCCTCATCCGTCATGCCGAGACCGGCGAGATCCTGGAGGCCAACTCCCAAGCCATTGCCGCCTACGGGTTTTTCAGCCTGGAGGAGCTGCGGGCCTTCGACGCTTGCGAGCAGTCTCCCTATCGCCGGGCTTTGCAGGGGAGGGAGTTTGCCTTGCAGCCCTACTTGGAGCAGGCCCGCCAGCAGGGATCCGCCCGCTTTGAGTGGCGCTGGCAGCGGCAGGATGGCCAGGTTGTCTGGGAAGACGTGTTTGTGCAGCCCCTTGTCTTGCGCGGGATCCCTTGTTGGGTGTTTACCGCGGTGGACATCACTGCCCGCAAGTCGGCAGAAGCGGAGCTGGAGCAGTTTTTCTCGGTAGCTCTGGATTTGCTTTGCATTGCCGATGCCCAAGGGTACTTTCGCCGTCTCAACCGCGCCTGGGAGACCACCCTGGGCTATTCCCTGCAGGAGCTCCAGAGCCGACCCTTTTTGGAGTGGGTTCATCCGGAAGATGTCCCCGCCACACAGGCTGCCATGCAGCAGCTTGTCGAAGAGAAACGGCTGGATCACCTTGTCAACCGCTACCGCACCCAGGACGGCAGCTATCGCTTCATCGAGTGGCGAGCCTCTTTGGCCGGATCCCTGATCTACGCCGCCGGGCGGGATATCACCCTAGCCAAGCTGGCAGAAGAGCAGATGAAAGCAGCTAAGGAAGCTGCCGAAGCCGCCAGCCGGGCCAAGAGCGAGTTCCTGGCCACCATCAGCCACGAGATCCGCACCCCCATCAACGCCATTTTGGGGATGACCAGTCTACTCCTGGACACCTCCTTGGATCCGCAGCAGCAGGATTGGGTACAGACCATCCGCTATGGAGGCGAGGTGCTGCTGAACCTGATCAACGACATCCTCGATTTCTCCAAGATCGAGTCCCAAAAACTGGAACTGGAGGAAATACCCTTTTCCTTGCCGCAGTTGGTGGAGGAGCTGCTGGATTTGATGGCCGCCCAAGCCCAGAGCAAGGATCTGGAACTGGTGGCTTGGGTGGATCCCAGCCTGCCGCCAACCTTGATAGGGGATCCAAGTCGCCTGCGGCAAATTTTGGCCAACCTGCTCAGCAACGCCATCAAGTTCACCCCCCAGGGAGAGGTGGTGGTGACCGTCGAGGCCGGGGAGAGGGATCCCGAAAAGCAATGGGTCAACGTTCAGGTGCGGGATACAGGCATTGGCATTCCCCCCGAAAAATTGGATCGCCTCTTCAAGCCCTTCAGCCAGGTGGATAGCTCCATCAGCCGCCAGTTTGGGGGCACCGGCCTGGGCTTGGCCATCAGCCAGCGTCTCTGCCAGCTCATGGGGGGAGCAATCGGGGTGGAAAGTCAGCCGGGCCAGGGATCCACTTTTCGCTTTCGCATCCCCCTAAAGAGGCCAGACCAGGAGCTGTTGCCAACCGCCGCACCGGATCCGTGCTTGGCCGGCAAGCGGGTTTTGCTGGTGGAAGACAACGCCAGTCAACGGCAGTTGCTATCCCGACTGCTGAGCGCTTGGGGCATGGAGGTAACCTGTTGTGCCTTGGCGGCAGAAGCCCAGGCTGCAGTTAGAACTCGTCCTTTTGACCTGGCCCTTCTGGATGCCACCCTGCCAGACCGGGATGGCTTGACCCTGGCGGCTGACCTGCAGACAGCGCAACCCCGCCTGTTACCGCTAGTGCTGACGGGGCGCAACTTCCTCTCCACAGCGGCTCCCTTTCCCGCTCTGGCCAAGCCGGTCAAAGCCTCCCAACTGCGGAAGCTGCTGCTGGGGCTTGTGGGAGAAAAAGCTCCTTCCTCCTTATCTTCCTCTCCCGCCGCTCCTCCCTCCATTTGGGACGCGACCCTGGCCAGCCGCTACCCGCTTCAGATCCTGGTGGCAGAGGATAACCCGGTTAACCAGAAGGTGATTCGCCTCATGCTGGAGCGATTGGGCTACCGGCCCGACATAGTCGGCAACGGTCTGGAAGCCGTCCAAGCTCTGCGCCTGCGACCCTACGATCTGGTGTTGATGGATATGCAAATGCCGGAGCTGGATGGTCTTTCGGCCACCCGTCGCATCCGCGCTGAACTGCCTCCTGAGCGCCAGCCTCGCATTGTTGTCCTCACGGCCAATGTGTTTTCGGAAGGCCGTGCTGCTGCCCAAGCTGCTGGGGTAGATGGCTATCTAACCAAACCCTTGGAGCCGGCTACCCTAGTCCGGGTTCTTCAGGGATCCCTTCCCCTTCCCATCCCGGCCAGCCAAGAAGAGGATCCGCCCCTCGACCCCGTTATCCTCGCCCAGATGCGGGCAGTCTTCAGCTCTCCAGAAGCCTGGCAGGAGATGATCCAAACCTACCGGCAGGACAGCGAAGCTCTATTGGGATCCCTGCGGCAGGCCCTAGAGCAGCGGGATCCCCAAGCCATTGCTCGGTTGGCCCACCGCCTCAAAGGCGGCAGCAGCACCCTGGGCGCCAAACGTCTGGCCGAGCTGTGTCAGCAGTTGGAAAAGCTGGTTCATGCCGAGCCAGCCAGTTCTGTAAAATGGGACACTATAGAGCAAGCCGTGCAGAAGCTGGAGGTGGCATATCGGCAAGTTATCCTCAGTCTCTGAGTGCAGAGCTTTTCTCCCTCTCCTCTCGATGCCTATGCTGAGGCCCAATCCCCACCCTCCGGCCAGCTCGCCGGCGGTTCCTGAGGCCCAGGCGGGATCCCCCTCGCCTGAAAAGAAGCCGTTGTTGTTGATCGCGGACGATGAGCCCAGCCAGCGACTCTTGGTTCGCTACGCCCTTGAGCGAGAAGGCTACCAAGTCCTGGAAGCCAGCAGCGGCGAAGTCTGTCTGCAGCTAGCCGCTCAACACCCAGTGGATATGGTCTTGCTGGATGCGGTCATGCCGGATGTGGATGGGTTTGAGTGCTGTCGCCGCCTCCATGCTCAAAACTCGGATCTGCCCATTCTCATCGTCACGGCGCTGGAAGATGAGTCCTGCGTGGATGAAGCCTTTGCTGCCGGGGCCAGCGATTACATTTCCAAGCCCATTCGTTGGGCGGTTTTGAAGCGGCGTATCCGCCACCTGATCCAGGCCAGCCAAGCCCAACGCCACCTGCGGGAACTTAACCAAGCTCTAGAAGCCAAAGTGCAGGAACGTACCGCCCAGCTGGCCTGCCAGGTACAGGACTTGCAGCAGCTCAGCCGCCTTAAGGATAGCTTTCTGGCCAGCGTTTCCCACGAGCTGCGCACTCCCCTCACCAAGATCAAGTTGGCCCTGGAACTGTTGGGCCGCTCCCCTCTAGACGAGAAGCAGTGCCAATACCACCGCATCGCTTTGGAAGAGTGTCAGGCTGAAATTGAGCTGATCAACAAGTTGCTGGATCTGCAGGGCCTGGAAGCCAAGGAGTTGGGCTCTGCGGCTGCCGCCATCGATCTCCACAGCCTTTGCACAAGCCTACTCAATGGGGTGCGAGAACGGGCTCAGGCTCGGCAACTGAAGCTGGAGATGGCGGAGCTGACCTCACTTCCCGCAGTGCTCTACAGCTACCCGCAGCAGCTAACCCTGATCCTGAAGGAACTGCTGGAAAATGCCTGCAAGTTTACCCAGCCGGGCGGAACCCTCCGCTTGGAGGTGCAAGCCTTTCCCGGTGGGGTTGAGCTAAGGATTGGCAACACCGCCCAAATCGAGCCTGACCACCTGCCCCACCTTTTCGAGCGCTTTTACCGGGTGCCCTCTGAGGATCCCTGGGCACAGCCGGGCAGCGGCCTTGGACTGGCCTTGGTGAAGCATTGGGTGGAGTATCTGCAGGGCCAAGTCCGGGTCACCAGCCAGAAGGGATGGACTTGGTTTGTCCTTTGGCTGCCCAGCCTAGAGCCCTCCAACCGTTGACGCCCAAAGGCGGGTGGGAGGCAGCGATTGAGACTTTAGTGACCAACGACAGCAGCAGTCTCAGCAGTGGCAAAGGAGGTGCCACACCCACAACTGGCGACTGCGTTGGGGTTCCTGAAGCGGAAACCGCCCCCCAGCAGATCCTCGGAAAAGTCGACGGTGGTGCCGCTGATCAAGGTCATGCTCAAGGGATCCACTGCCACCTGGATATCCCCAAAGTCGAAGGTATGATCGTCAGGGTTGGCCCGAGACTCGAAGTTCATTACGTAGGAGAGGCCAGAGCAGCCGCTCGGCTTGACCCCCAGACGCAGGATGGGCTGGGATCCCTCTTTTTCGTACTTGCTGCGCAGGCGCTTCAACTCTTGGATGGCGCTGTCGGTCAGGGTGATCATGACGAGAAGGCTCAAGGGTACGTTCTACTCCCCATCCTATCAAGGGTTTTTTCTCGGCCAGCGAGAGCAATTGGTAAGCTAGGGATCCCAATCCCTGAGGTTTTGCCCCTGTGACAGATCCCAACGCCATTCGGATCACCTTTTTGGGCACCAGCTCCGGCATGCCCACCCGCCAGCGCAATGTCTCTGGGGTGGCGGTGCAGTTTCCCCAGCGGTCGGAATGGTGGCTGTTCGATTGTGGCGAGGGCACCCAGCACCAGTTGCTGCGCCTAGACGAGCTGCGCCCCAGCCAGTTGCGCCGCATTTTCATCACCCACATGCACGGGGATCACATCTACGGCCTGCCGGGGCTGTTGGCCTCCTGTGGCTTGGGCAGCACCCCTGAGCACATCGATATCTACGGCCCACCAGGTCTGGAAGAGTACCTAAAGGCGGTGTTGCGCTACAGCGAGACGCGCATCCCCTACGGCTTCCGCGTTCACACCGTCGAAACCGGTCTCATCCTGCAAGAGCCGGAATACTCCGTCTTCTGCGCGCCCTTGGATCACCGGGTGCTCGCCTTCGGCTACCGCGTGGTGGAACAGGATCGGCCAGGCAGCTTTAATGTGGCCAAAGCCCAGGCCGATGGGATCCCCTTTGGCCCTCTGTATGGGCAGCTCAAGGCCGGCCAATCCATCATCTGGCAGGGCCGCTGCTTTCACGGACGGGATTATGTCGGGGATCCCATTCCGGGCCGCAAATTCTCCTACTGCACCGACACGATTTTCTGCCGCAATGCTGTTGATCTCTCCCGGGCTGCGGATCTGGTCATCCACGAGGCTACCTACGCTCAGGCTGACTTGGAGCTGGCCCGCCGCTCCAAGCATTCCACCGCCGCCATGGCCGCCCAAGTGGCTGCCGAAGCCAAGGCCCAAGCTTTGATCCTCACCCACTTCAGCCCCCGCTACACCCCAGAGGCCCCCATTACCTTGGAAGACCTGCTGGCAGAAGCTCAGGCCATTTTTCCCAATACCCTGCTGGCCCGCGATCGGCTGACCTACGAGATCCCCCGTCGCAGCCCGTCCCCTCTGCCGGTGGGTGTGGGCTTGCCTCGCTAGAATGGTAGAACTGACTGTCTCAACCGGCAATGACGGATCCCAGACCCTACCCCGAACGCCCCCAATTTCCAGAGCGGCCCAAAACCGAACAACTGGATCAAACTGCCAACGAATGGCGAGCCTTCAGCGCTTTGCCCCCTGCCACCTCTCTGCCCCCGGTTCAAGCCGAGCGGCCAGTCCCGCAAACGGCTGCTGAGGGGGAAACCCTGCCGAAATTGGCTCCCTGGAGTAAACGGATAGGGGCCTTTGCCCTCGACTTTGGGCTGGGGCTGGGGATCTCCTATCTGGCCCAGGGCTTGGCTGCTCTGGTAGGGGCCAATGCAGGCGCCGTGGACATGACCGGCTATCTCGCCTTCTTCGCTACCTGGCTGGTGAACCGCGGCTATTTCCAATCCCGTCCTGAGGGCCAAAGCCTCGGCAAATGGCTGCTGAACATCAAAACCCTGGATCCCGAGACCGAAGCCTCGCCGCACCTGGTTCGTTCTCTGGCTCGAGAGGGGGTGCTCTCCCTCTTTGTGCTCACGGAGGCCCTGCTGGTGCCTCTGGCTGCGGATGGGCTGTTTGCCGTCTTCGACAAGGAAAAACGCCAAACCATTCACGACCGCGCCGGACGTACCCTAGTGGTGGAAGCGGAGCGGGGCTACCACCTGGATGAAAAAGTCCTGCAGTTTTTGCAGGACATCCTAGAGGGGGACGCTGCTGACGACGTCAAATCGGCTGCTCGCGACCTGCTGCGCCAAGCCCAGCGCAATGACACCGTGCGGGATCTGTCCAAGCAGTTGCAGCGCCTGAGCAAAGATGTGGATCGCAACGCCCGTAGCCTACGGCAACAAACGGGCAAGCACGTGAAAACTTGGGTTGATTCCGTCAAGGAAAAGTTGGATAATTGGTGATCGCGCTTATCGAGGTAAACCCCCATCTCCAGCCTCAGGATCTGGGATTGCAGTTTCCTCATTGCCGTTTACCTTCGTCTTGGGATCCGTCATGGCTAAAGCAAAGGGTGCCCGCATCATCATTACTCTGGAGTGTACGGAGTGCCGCACCAACGTCAACAAGCGCTCTCCAGGCGTGAACCGCTACACCACCACCAAAAACCGCCGCAACACAATAGCCCGCTTAGAGCTGAAGAAATTCTGCCCCCACTGCAACCGCCACACCGTCCACAAAGAGATTAAGTAGTTCAAGCCGTTTCGCCGTTCTCCTGACCTATGGTTTACGCTCGCCGCCGCCTGTCTCCCATTAAGCCGGGAGAGCCCATTAGGTACACCGATGTGGAGCTGCTCAAGAAATTTGTTACCGAGCGAGGCAAGATCTTGCCCCGCCGCATCACCGGCCTGACCGCCAAACAGCAGCGGGAGCTCACTGCCGCGATCAAACGAGCGCGCATCATGGGTCTTCTTTACTTTGTCAACAAAGAGGGATAGCTTTCTCCGGATCCCGATGGGCCTGCAGCTTTCGCCGGAACTCCAAGCCCGCTTGTCCCAGCCCCTCAATATCGGCGGGGTAAAAGTTTTGAGCCGCGTTTTTCAGGCGCCACTGTCAGGGGTAACCGACCAGGTCTTTCGAGGGCTGGTACGCCGTTTTGCCCCCCACAGCTTGGTCTACACGGAAATGGTCAGTGCGACCGGCTTGCACTATGCCCGCCAGTTGCCCCGCATCATGGAGGTTGGCGAGGGAGAGCAGCCTATTGGCATCCAACTGTTTGATTGTCGGCCCGACTTTCTGGCGGAAGCAGCCCGCATGGCTGTGGACGAAGGGGCGACCTTGGTGGACATCAACATGGGCTGCCCGGTGAACAAGATTACCAAAAACGGCGGCGGCTCTTCTCTGCTTCGCGATCCCGACACGGCAGCGCGAATTGTGGAGGCGGTGGCCAACGCAGTGGAGGTGCCCGTAACCGTGAAAACGCGCCTGGGCTGGTCAGATCAGGAGATCAACATTTTGGATTTTGCCCACCGTCTGCAGGAGGCAGGGGCGCAACTGCTCACCCTGCATGCCCGAACACGCGCCCAAGGCTTCAACGGCAAAGCCCGCTGGGACTGGATCCGCCGCGTCAAACAGCACCTGCGCATTCCCGTCATCGCCAATGGGGATATTTTCTCGACAGCCGCAGCGGTGAAGTGTTTGGAGGAAACCGGAGCCGATGGGGTGATGTGCTCCCGCGGCACCATGGGCTATCCCTTTCTGGTGGGGGAAATCGATCACTTCCTGAAAACCGGTCAAGAAAGACCGGCCCCCACTCCCCTGGAGCGGATTCAAATGGCCTTAGAGCATCTGCGCGGTCTCTGGGAGTACAAGGGAGAACGTGGCATCCGTCAGGCCCGCAAGCACATGACTTGGTACATCAAAGGTTTTGCCGGGGCCTCTCAATTCCGCGCTCTCCTCTGTCGCATTGAGACGGTGCAGGAAGGGGAAGCCCTGCTTCTTCAAGCCATGGAGCGCTGCCAAGAAGCCACACTTCGACCGGAAGAGACGGTTGAAGCGACTGAAGAGGTTGACCTTCTCCCTGAGGCCGGTTGGGCGTAGCTCCAAGGATCCCCACAATTGGAAATTGCTTGGAAATCGCCGCACGTCTGCCTTGGCTGTAGCCTGTGGCCCCGAAAAAGGCTATTGCGCCTGCTGCTGGGACAGGGCTGCCACCAACTTTTCTCCCATTTCCTGGCAACCCACTAAAGTCATTCCCTCAGAGTAGAGGTCTGGGGTGCGGTACCCTTGCGCCAAAACGGCTTCTACCGCCTGTTCGATGCGGTCGGCAGCTTGTGGCTGATCCAAGGAGTAACGCAGCATCAGGGCGCCGGAGAGCACCTGGGCAATGGGGTTGGCTTTGTCTTGTCCGGCAATGTCGGGAGCCGACCCATGTACCGGCTCGTATAGGCCGGGGCCAGAGGATCCCAGAGAGGCAGAGGGCAGCATACCAATAGAGCCGGTCAGCATGGCCGCTTCATCGGAGAGGATATCGCCGAAGAGATTGCCCGTGAGGATGACGTCGAACTGCTTGGGCCAGCGCACCAACTGCATGGCGGCATTGTCGATGTACAGGTGGGAAAGTTCCACCTCCGGGTACTCAGCCGCAATGACATTGACCCGCTCCCGCCACAGTTGCGACACCTCGAGAACGTTGGCTTTGTCCACCGAGCAGAGCTTGCGCCGGCGTTTGCGGGCCAGCTCAAAGGCAACTCGGGCAATCCGATCCACCTCAGCTTCGCTATAGACCATGGTGTTCACGCCGCGCCGAGATCCTTGGGCATCCGTGAAGATTCCCTTAGGTTGGCCGAAGTAAATGCCCCCCGTCAGCTCCCGCACTACCACCAGGTCGATCCCCGAGATCACCTCTGGCTTCAGGGAGGAAGCCCCCACCAGTTGAGGGAAGACTTTTACCGGGCGCAAGTTGGCAAACAGCCCCAGCCCCGCCCTCAAGCCCAACAAGGCCCGCTCCGGGCGTTTCTCAGGAGGCAGAGCGTCATACTTGAAGTCGCCGACAGCAGCCAGATAAACGGCATCGCTCTCTTGAGCCATTTTCAGGGTTTCTGCCGGCAAGGGATCCCCAGTCTGGTCGTAGGCAGCCCCGCCGATTAGGCCCTCTTGCCACTGGAGAGCAAATCCCATCTGCCGGGCAACTGCATCCAAAACGGCTCGTCCCACCCGCATGATTTCGGGGCCGATGCCATCTCCGGCAAGGGCTGTGATCCGATAGGTTCGAGCAGTTGAAGAAGAAGTGCTCATGAGCGGTCAAGCTGAAGATGAGGGCGTAGAGATACTACCATTTCGGCGGACTTGCCCATCCCTTGGCACACAGGTTTGCAGACAACTCCTCTAAAAAGCTCTCCAAATAACAAAGTGCAGCCTGGCCACCAACCTGCTGCACTCTGATGGTGATTCTGATGGTGATGATGACGATTAACCCATCAAGCGGGAGTCCCAGATGTTCTTTTAGAACAAGCCCAAGGTGACCCACTTATCCAAGGGCAAGGTGGCACCAATGCCCAGGTAGAGGGTGACCAGAGTGCCGATCAAAAACACCGTTGTCGCCACTGGGCGGCGCAAGGGGTTTTGGAACTTGTTGACGTTTTCGATGAAGGGCACAAACAAGAGACCGACAGGAATGGCAGACATCAGAGCAATTCCCAACAGCTTGTTGGGAGCAATCCGCAGGATGTGGAAGGCGGGGTAGAGATACCATTCCGGCAGAATTTCCAGAGGCGTAGCAAAGGGATCCGCCGGCTCCCCTACACCTGCCGGATCCATGACTGACAGGCCAACGATCACTCCAATAGTGCCCAGGATCACCACCGGAAACATAAAGAGCAAATCGTTGGGCCAAGCGGGCTCACCATAGGTCATGTGGCCCATGTTTTTCTTCAGCTTGGCTACAACTTTGGGATTGTCTAGGTCAACCTTGCGGGTAATGGCCTCGGTCGCTATCACCTGTTTTGAGACGGCCATGGGAGTTCTCCTTATCTAGGGACAAAAGTTCTGAAAAAGTGGCAGGTAAAGATCCCAGTTACCAGGAAAGTCAAAGGCGTCTGGGAGTCAAACCTTGCTCACAAAGGCCCAGAAATGCCTTGGCGGCGGATCATCAAAAAGTGCATGGTCATAAAGACTGCGGTCAGCCAGGGTAGCACGAAAGTGTGCAAGCTGTAGAAGCGAGTCAGGGTAGCTTGACCAACCGCTTCGCCACCCCGGATCAGTTGCACCAACAAGTCGCCCACCACCGGAATGGCACTGGGCACACCTGAGACGATCTTGACCGCCCAGTAGCCCACCTGATCCCAGGGCAGGGAGTAGCCGGTAACGCCAAAGGAGACGGTCAGCACCGCCAAGATCACGCCGGTTACCCAGGTCAGCTCACGGGGCTTTTTGAATCCCCCTGTCAGATAGACCCGGAAGGTGTGTAGGATCATCATCAGCACCATCATGGAGGCGCTCCAACGGTGGATGGAGCGCAACAGCCAGCCGAAGTTCACCTGGGTCATGATGTAGTTCACCGATTCAAAGGCCTCAGCCACCGTCGGACGATAGTAAAACGTCATGGCGAAGCCGGTGGCAAACTGAATTAAGAAGCACACCAGCGTCACCCCGCCGAGGCAGTAGAAGATGTTAACGTGAGGCGGAATGAATTTCCCTGTTGCGTCGTCGACGAAAGGCGTAATCTCCAGCCGCTCGTCCAACCAGTCGTAAACTTTGCTCATAATGCCTGCAATTCTTGAAATTGGATCTCGAGGGCGGGGCAAGCCCACTCTACTCAGCAATGTAACACAATCTTTTAACACCATCCTGGCGTCGGGCTCAGCTTGGGGACGAAGATCTCGATCCCAGGAGGCCAGGCAAGTTTTCGATATTGCGTTTTGTTCATGTTTCTTAATGTTTTTTGGGATCGATGGTTGTGCAGAAGCCGAGATACACAGGGATCCTTTGGAGAGGGTGGGGGATCCGCCTTGTCTTGCTTGGGTGTTTGCTCTGGGCGAGTTTGGGCATTGGCGCCTGTCCAGGGCAGGCCAGCCGTTGGGGAGAAGAGCAGCAACTGCTGGCGCAGGCTTGGGCCTACGTGGATCGGGCCTATGTGGATCCGGGGTTTAACGGGCAAAACTGGTGGCAGGTGCGGCAACGGTTTCTCTCCCGGCCCTTAAAGGAGCGCAAGCAGACCTATCAGGCCATTGAGGAGATGTTGGCCACTCTGGGGGATCCCTTTACTCGCTTTCTGGATAAAGAGCACTACCTCAGCCTGCAGACCTCCACAGCCGGCGAGCTGAGCGGTGTCGGCTTGCAGATTGCCATCGATGAGCAGGGGGCGGTGCGGGTGATTGCCCCCATGGAAGGCACTCCTGCCGAGCAGGCCGGGATCCAACCCCAGGATGAGATTTTGGCGGTGGATCGGGTGCCGGTGGCGGGGCTGAGCCTGGACGAAGTGGCCGAGCGGATGCGGGGGCGCAGTGGCACGCCGGTTACTTTGAAGCTGAGGCGGCAGGATCGCATTTGGGAGGTGGAGCTGGTACGCCAATCGATCACCATCAACCCCGTGCGCACCCGTTTTTTTGAGCTGCCTCAGGGATCGGTGGCCTACATTCGCCTCAGCCAGTTCAACGGCAATGCTGCCGCTCAAGTCCGCCAAGCCATTCGGGCCGCAGAAGCTCAAGGGGTGCGGGGCTACATTCTCGATTTGCGCAACAATCCGGGGGGACTCTTGCAGGCGGCCATTGAGATCGCCCGCTTCTGGATCCCCAAGGGCGACATTGTGCTGGTGACGGATCGCCACGGCATTCAAGACAGCATTCCCGCCACCGGCGAGGTGCTCACAGAGGCGCCGCTGGTGGTCTTGGTGAACCAGGGCAGCGCCAGTGCCAGTGAAGTGTTGGCCGGGGCACTTCAGGACAGTGGGCGAGCTCAATTGGTGGGAACGCGCACCTTTGGCAAGGGTCTGATTCAATCCCTGCTGGAGCTGGC
The DNA here is from genome assembly GCF_047461575.1 of Synechococcus sp. W60.1. Taxonomy (NCBI): domain Bacteria; kingdom Bacillati; phylum Cyanobacteriota; class Cyanophyceae; order Synechococcales; family Synechococcaceae; genus Synechococcus; species Synechococcus sp. W60.1. The sequence goes on from NZ_JANSHL010000002.1 coordinate 334,918, forward strand.
GGATGGATCGGGGCTGGCGGTGACCACGGCCAAGTACCTCACCCCCAGCGGCCACGACATTCATCGCCAGGGGATCCAGCCCGATGTGGTGGTGGCGGAGGGATCCGTTCCTCTGACGGCGGAAACCTTGGCCGGGCCGGAGGACATCCAGCTCCAGCGAGCCCTGGAGTTGTTGGGGCAGCTCCAAGGGATCCGGGTGGCCAAAAGCCCGTGAGGAAGGGGATCCCACGGTAGAACTCAATCGTTGGCATTCAGGATTTGGATTCCTGGTTGTTTTCGATTCGTTTTAGGATCGAAAGCAGGGTTTCCCGTCCAGCGCTGATCTCTGACTCTGTCCGCTCCCGCCCGCATGAACGCTATCCAGCAATTTCACCACTTTTTCAACTGCTGCATTGGAGCTTGGCGCACAGAGCGCACCTACCATTACCTAGACCGTGGCGAGGTGGAGCGCTCCCGCACCGAGTTCACCATTCGCACCCTCACCCCTGAGCTCAAGCACAAGGTGCTCACCGACAACAACTACCCCAACCACAACGTGGATGGTTTTTTGGGCTTTCACTTGGCTTTTGAGACGGTTTCCGAAAAGGGTGAGGAGGCCGGGCAAGAGCTGAACATGCTGTTCGTCCCTCGGCAGGAAACCCCCTTGGGGCTGCAGGGAGACTACCTGCGGGATCGGGCCTATGAGGAAGATCGCCCGATGGTGGCGACTTTCCGGTTTGATCCCGGATCCCTGCAACTGGTGATGACCACCACCTACACTCGTGTGGTTGCTGTAGATACCATCACTCTACTGAATCCGCGCCTGCGCCTGCGGCAGATCCTTACCTACCAACGTCCCCCTCAGGGTCAGCCTTTGCAGGAGCTGTTGCTGGTGGGGTTTGGGGTAGAACAGAAGCTGACGTGACCTACTCCCGCACTCATGCTGATGCATAGAGGACGGGGCTTCCCGGCGGTCTAGCTAACCTGCGGATCCTGAGCATGACGCTTCCCGAAGACTTGAGATTGTCTCAGCACTTGGCCCTGATCCAGTTGAGGTTCGAGCGAGGACAATACCGGCAGGCGCTAGAGGAGGTTAAGCAGGCCCAAAGCCGCTATCCGCAGTCGGGTAAGCTACGGCTCTGGCAGGCCCTGGCCCAAGAAGCCCTTGGCGAAACGCAGGAGGCCATCCTGTTGGCCCAAACCTTGCTGCGCAACCCAGATCCAGAAGTCGCCCAGCAGGCTCGCTATGTCTTGGGCATCTGGCAAGCCCCTCGTCTGCGACGTTCGGCGGAGTGGTTGAGCGAAATTCCCGATCTCAGCCGGCTGGAGGAAACTGATCCCCCAGAGTACCGCTTGGCCTATGGGCGCTCTCAACGCAAAGGCCCTTCCCCAAGATCTGGGGATCCCCTCAGCCGCCGGGCAGCGGATCCCCCGTTGGACACTAAGCCCCTCATCTGGGTGTTGATCGGGATCCTCTCGACCCTGCTGGCCGTGATGGCTTGGCTGCCCTAGAGGCGGGTACAACCGTTCTGGAAGTGAGATCTACAACGATTCTCGTCGCTGCGGGGTTAAGGGGAGATACTGGGAATAGAGGAGACGCTAGGTCTAGCTCAGGGGAGCGGATCTGCGTCCAGGGATCCCAAAGGCTCCTCGACAATGGGGGCGGAAAGCGGAGGTTTAAAGTGGCTACACAAACATTGGTGATGGATGCAGTGGAACAGTTGGGCCTGCGGGTCACGCTGGGAGATATTGCATCCAGCACGGGCTTGGCTCTACACGAGGCCAAACAAGAGCTGCTGAATTTGGCCCAAAAGGCGGAGGGGCATCTCCAGGTTTCCCGGCAGGGGGAGATTACCTATGTTTTCCCGCCGGATTTTCGCAGCATTCTCAAGCGCAAGGAGCAGCAGGATCAGCTGGCGGCCCTGCGGCGCAAACTGTGGGGGGGCTTCCTCTATGGGTTGCGCATCTCCTTTGGCATTCTGCTGGTGGTGTCAATTGTCTTGATCGTCCTGGCGTTGATTGCCTTGCAGATGGCCAGTAGCCGCGAGCAGGACAATCGCAGCCGGTCGCGGGGGATAGGGTTTTACTACTTCCCCAACCTTTGGATCGGCAACCCCTTCTGGGATCCTTACCCCTACTATGGGAGCTACTCCGGTCGGACGCGCCCCCGCCAGCCGCAAAAATCCGAGCTGAACTTCCTGGAAGCGGTGTACAGCTTCCTCTTTGGGGACGGGGATCCCAATGCCAACCTGGAGGAGGAGCGCTATGCCCTCATTGGCCAACTGATTCGTGCCAATGGGGGGGTGATCGTAGCGGAACAGGTGTTGCCCTACCTGGATGTGGAGCCGGGATCCCCGGCCTTGGAATACGAAGATTACATGCTGCCCATTTTGCTCAAGTTCGACGGCCAGCCGGAGGTCAGCGAGGATGGGGACATTGTCTACCGCTTCCCAGAGCTGCAGGTGGCCGCCTCAGAGCGCAAGCCCAAGGGGATCCCTGAGGTGTTGCAGGAGAAACCTTGGGTGTTCAGCCGGGCCACGCCTGGTCAACTGACCCTGGCAGGAGGCTTGGGAGTTCTCAATTTCTTTCTGGCCGCCATTCTCTATGGGGCACGGGAGGAGGTGGCAGCGGCAGCCGGCAGCAATGCTTTTTTGGCCTTCATCTACCCGTTGATCGGCTTCCTCTTCCTCTACGGCACGCTGTTTTTGGCGGTGCCCGCCGTTCGCTGGCTAGCCTTGCAAATCCGTAACCAGGGAGTGGAGCGTCGCAATCGTGTCCGGCAGCTTTGGCGAGAGCATCTGCAGCATCCCACAGAGGCGCTGCTGCGCAAACTCAACTTTGCCCGCCGCTTCCGCCGTCAAGAAGTTGTGCAAGAGTCGGACACCATTTACTCAACCGACCGGGATTTGATCGAGCAGCGGGACTACCGTCTGGACGAGCCGGCATTCCGCCAACTTTTGGAATCCGAAGCTCAGCAGGAGTACCCGGAAACCGAACAAGTGCGCAAGCCGCGTCCCCTCTAGAGAGGTCATGGCCGTTGGGCAAACTCCCGGTCTGCCGTTTGAGCTGAGACCCATTCGAGTTTCTTGCCCAGCCGGAGAATCCGGCGCTTGGGTTTGCTTGGACCTTTTTCTCCCCAGGAGAACTCACAGCAACCACTCCGAGACCCGCTCCCCCACCTTCTGCAAATCCAGAGGAATGGCCACCGCCTTGCCCATACGGGGTCTCTGACGGGTGGCTTCGATTTCCCGACGCACCGCTTCCCACACCCCCCAAGCCTGCAAATGGGCCAGCACGTTCTCCAAGTGGGCCAAATACTCGGCCTCGCTCAAGGGGAAGGAGGGCTGCTCCAGATAGCGCCACATCACCAGCAACACCACCTTCTGCTGGATACGCCGCAGCTGCACGTCGTAGGAACAGCCCCACTTCTCGCGCAACAAAGCTTGAAAGTCGGATCCCTTCATCAGACTTGTCTGAGGCTGGCTTGGATCTGGCTCCAATCGCGCTGGGTGGGCCGCTCACCTTGGGAAGGAAGGCCACGGCCTCTTACAGCGTTGCATTTCTTAACGATATTGGCCAGAGGGGTCGGTTAGGATGATGTCGCTTGTCAACGAACGTTAAAACTTCTCAGGTCTGCATTTGCCATTATGACGGAAGCGGTTAGCAACTTTGAAGCGCCCCCCATGAGCCGGCGGGTTCTTCTCAATGCCCTGCTCAGCGGCTCTGTGGGAGTCGTGGTGGTGGGCGCCCTCTACCCGGTGGTGAAGTACTTTATTCCGCCCTCTGCCGGTGGAGGGGGTGAGGGCCTCATAGCTCAGGACGCCCTCGGCAAGCCCATCAGCGTCAGTGAACTGTTGGCCACCCATGCCGCTACGGATCGGGTGCTGGCCCAAGGTTTGAAGGGGGATCCCACCTACATCGTGATCGACAACGGGGCGGTGGCCAACTATGGCCTCAACGCGGTTTGTACCCACCTCGGTTGCGTGGTGCCCTGGAATGTGGGGGAAAACTTGTTTAAGTGCCCTTGCCACGGATCCCAGTATGCGGCCAATGGCAAGGTGATCCGGGGACCGGCTCCCCGCTCGCTGGAGCTGGTGAGCGCCACTGTGGATGGCGACAACGTCCGCTTCAGCCCTTGGCAAGGCCCCGATTTCCGGGAAACCTAAAGGGCAAGGGATCCCGCTGGCTGTGCCGGCTTTTGCCGAACGATTTGGGGCAAGTCGTCGAGATGGCTATTTCAAGACTGTGTCCTAAAGCTGTGATTGAAATCCATTCTGAGCTGAGAGTTATGAAGCGAATCTGCTTGGCCTTCTGTGGGCTGCTGCTGTTGCTGGGGATGGGGGCACGTCCGGCGGCAGCCTACCCCTATTACGCCCAGATGGCCTACGACAACCCCCGCGAGGCGACCGGAAAAATTGTCTGTGCCAACTGCCACCTGAACGCCATGCCCACTCGCGCCGAGGTGCCGCAGGCAGTCACCCCCGGCCAGGTGTTTACCATCAAAGTTGGGATCCCCTATGACCTGAGCAAACAGCAGGTGCTGGCAGACGGCAGCAAGGGTGGGTTGAACGTGGGTGCGGTGGTGGTCTTGCCGGAGGGCTTCCGCCTGGCCACCGAAGCCGAAATGACCGAGGAACAGCGGCAGGAAACCGCCGAGACCTACATCACCCCCTACAGCGACGCGAAGCCCAATATCCTCTTGGTCGGGCCTTTGCCGGGCGAGCAGCATCAAGAAATCGTCTTCCCGGTGGTGGCCCCTGACCCGAAAGAGGATCCCTCGGTGGCCTTCATGAAGTATCGCGTTTACATCGGGGCCAACCGAGGTCGCGGTCAGCTTAACCCCGACGGCAGCCTCAGCAACAACAACGTTTTCCGCGCTCCGGCCACCGGGCGTCTAGTCAACATCGCCACCCTCAACTCCGATATCAGCGATCTGCCGGCTGAATTGGCCAGCCTGGTGCCCCCAGAATACGAGCTGCCGGGCACGAGAGTTCTCAGCTTCGAGACCGAAAGCGGGATCCAAAACCTGGTGGTGCCGCCTGGGCCGGAACTGGTGGTTGCTGTTGGAGACAGCGTCAAAGAAGGGGATCCCGTCACCAACAATCCCAATGTGGGCGGCTTTGGCCAGGTGGAGCGGGATCTGGTGCTGCAAAGCCCGGAGCGGGTGAAATGGCTGGTGGCCTTCCTGGCAGCCATTACCATTACCCAGGTGCTGTTGGTGCTGAAGAAAAAGCAGGTGGAGCTCATTCAAGCCGCCGAAATCCTTGGCTAGCTCAAGCTCTTTCCTGGCCTGCACCTCGGAGGTATCCGAGGTGTTTTTTGTTCTGTAGGGCTGATAGCAGTCGTGGTTTTTATTACCATCTATTTCAACTGCTCGCCCTAGCGGGCCGGAGGCCTTGTTCCCTGCCGCTAGCACCCTAGTCGACAACGGTTCTAAGGCAGCCTCAGCTCTCCTCTGATCACCAGCACCGCTTGCCCAGCAATCTCCACCCGTGAGCCTCGATCTCGGCACCACAGCTCGCCCCCGCGGGCCGAGAGCTGGTGAGCCTTCAAATCAAGTCGGCCCAGGCGTTTGGCCCAATAGGGCATCAAAAGACACTGGGCGGATCCCGTCACCGGATCCTCCGGGATCCCCAGCCGAGGGGCAAAAACGCGGCAGACAAAATCCGGCCCATTCCCCAGAGCCGCCCCAGAGGCTGTGACGATCAACCCCGGAACGGGGAGTGCTTGAACCTGGGCCAGATCCGGTTGCACCTGCTGCACCTGTCCCGCCGAAGCCAGCACCGCTACCCCCATGTCCCCCCGGTATAGCTCCACGGGTGGGATCCCTAAAGCTGCTGCTACTTGCTCTTTGGCTTCTGGCCAAGGTTCCGGACTGCGAGCAGGAAAATCCATGGCCAGGCGATCCCCCTGCCGCCGCACCTGCAACAGGCCACTGCGGGTGGAAAAGGCTACCCTCTCCGCCTGGGGATGCACCTCCGTCAACAGCACATAGGCGCTGGCCAAGGTGGCGTGGCCACAGAGATCCACCTCCGTCGTCGGCGTAAACCAGCGCAGCCCATAGTGGGGAACCTCGCCCTGGGATCCCTGGGGAAGTAAAAAAGCCGTCTCCGATACATTGTTCTCCGCCGCAATGGCTTGCATCAGCGCCTCTGGCAACTCCTGGGGCAGCAGACACACCGCTGCCGGATTGCCGCCGAAAGGCACCGCCGTAAATGCATCCACCTGAAAAAACGGGATCCGCACGTTCTCAACCCAGCCCAACTCAGGTCATGATCCCACAGCAGACCCCAAAGTAGGGGGATCCGCACCCCGACCGCACCTGCCAAAAGCGGGATCCCGCTGACAAAGGCTATTGTCAGGCCAGAAAGTTGGCTGATAAACTAGCACTCGTAAGTCGAGAGTGCTAAGTCGCTTCCCTTCGGGGAAGTGGAACTAATGGAAATGAAAACTTCAGCTTCGTGCTTTAGGATCACGGAGGACATTCGTCATGGCTGCAGTAGCTCTTAACGTCTCTACCCTGAAGCCGCTGGGCGACCGCGTGCTGGTCAAAATCGCTCAGCAAGATGAGAAAACCGCAGGTGGGATCTTCTTGCCGGACACTGCCAAGGAAAAGCCCCAGGTGGGGGAAGTGGTTGCTGTTGGCCCTGGCAAGCGCAATGACGACGGCAAGCTGATCCCGATGGAACTGAAAGCCGGCGACAAAGTGCTCTACTCCAAGTACGCCGGAACCGAGGTCAAGCTGGGCAGCGACGAATATGTGCTGTTGGCCGAGCGGGACATTCTCGCCATTGTTCAGTAGTGGTCAGTGATTCAGCAGCAGTTCAACGACCGATTGAACCCCTGAGATTCTGTTTCACCCTTACCTGCATTTGCATCGGAGAGGTTGACTATGGCCAAATCAATCATCTTCAGTGAAGAAGCCCGCCGCGCTCTAGAGCACGGCATGGATATTTTGGCAGAAGCCGTAGCCGTTACCCTGGGCCCCAAAGGGCGCAACGTCGTGCTGGAGAAGAAGTTTGGCGCTCCCCAAATCATCAACGATGGGGTAACCATTGCCAAAGAAATCGAGCTGGAAGACCACATTGAGAACACAGGCGTTTCCTTGATCCGGCAGGCGGCTTCCAAGACCAATGACACGGCTGGGGATGGCACCACCACGGCCACGGTCTTGGCTCACGCCATGGTGAAAGAAGGTCTGAAAAACGTGGCTGCCGGCGCCAACCCGATTGCCCTAAAGCGGGGGATCGACAAGGCGGTGAAGTTTTTGGTAGACAAAATCGCCGAACATGCCCGCCCGGTCGAAGATTCCAAAGCCATTGCCCAGGTGGCGGCCATTTCCGCCGGTAACGATGAAGAAGTGGGCCGTATGATTGCCGAGGCCATGGACAAGGTGGGCCGCGAAGGGGTGATCTCCCTGGAAGAAGGCAAGTCCATGACCACCGAGCTGGAAGTGACGGAAGGGATGCGCTTCGACAAGGGCTACATCTCCCCTTACTTCGTCACCGATACCGAGCGGATGGAAGCGGTTCTGGAAAACCCCTACATCCTCATCACCGATAAGAAGATCACCCTGGTGCAAGACCTGGTACCGGTTCTGGAGCAGGTGGCCCGCGCCGGTCGTCCTCTGCTGATCATCGCCGAAGACATCGAGAAAGAAGCGCTGGCTACCCTGGTGGTGAACAAGCTGCGGGGTGTGCTGAGCGTGGTAGCGGTAAAAGCCCCTGGCTTCGGGGATCGCCGCAAGGCCATGCTGGAAGACATCGCCATCCTGACCGGCGGTGAGGTGATCAGCGAAGAGCGCGGCCTGAAGCTGGAGAACGCTCGCCTCGATTCCTTCGGCACTGCCCGTCGCGTCACGGTAACCAAAGACAATACCACCATCGTGGCGGAAGGCAACGAAGCGGCTGTGAAAGCCCGTTGCGAGCAAATTCGCCGTCAAATTGAGGAAACCGACTCCACCTACGACAAAGAAAAACTGCAAGAGCGCCTGGCCAAGCTCTCCGGCGGTGTAGCGGTGATCAAAGTGGGTGCGGCCACTGAAACCGAGATGAAAGACCGCAAGTTGCGCCTGGAAGATGCCATCAACGCCACCAAAGCGGCGGTAGAAGAAGGGATCGTTCCCGGCGGCGGTACCACCTTGGCACACCTGATCCCAGTGGTAACCGAGTGGGCGCAAGCCAATCTGTCCGGCGATGAACTGGTGGGGGCCAACCTGGTCGCCCGCGCTCTGGGCGCTCCGCTGCGCCGCATTGCTGAGAACGCCGGCCAAAACGGCTCCATTGTGCTGGAGCGGGTGAAAGATAAGCCCTTCAACACCGGCTACGATGCTCAGAACGACGCCTTCGTGGATATGTTCGAGGCGGGCATTGTAGACCCGGCCAAGGTTACCCGTTCTGCCCTGCAAAACGCTGCTTCCATTGCGGGGATGGTGCTGACCACTGAAGCGATCGTGGTGGACAAGCCGGAGCCCAAAACCAACACACCGGCAAGCAGCGGCAGCGGCATGAGTGACTACGACTACTGATCTGTTGATTGCCACAGGGAGGCGGATCCCTTAGGCTCACCGAAGAGTTTGGGGGCACTCCGCTTCCGGGCTGAGCATCTTGGATGAATCTTTCGGGATCCCCTGGTGGGATCCCTTTTTTATGGATTTTTATTTTTTATCAAGACAGGCGAGCTGGCGGGATCATTCCCAATACCCATGCAACAGCAGCGCAACTGTCTGTGACGTTGATCCCCCTCTACCTTTGGGAGAGGGGCTGGGGGTGAGGGCGCTAGAGCCATGCAATCGGGAACTGCCTCAAACTGGTTTTTTGATAACGACTCTGATTCTGTCCAACTTGAAGAGAAGGGGAAGGCGGTGTGGCTCAGTTGATCTGCATTGGCCTGGATCTGGCCTGGTCAACCCGCAACCCTTCCGGTCTGGCCACGCTGCGAGTCCAGCTCGGGGATCCCGGCAGGCAGAACTTGACAGGCCATCTGGTGGATAGCCGCATTCTCCAAACGGATGAGGAGATCCTGGACTACATTCAAGCTCAGGCGGGAGGGGATCCCTGCTTGGTGGCGGTGGATGCGCCCTTGCGGGTTCCCAACCTCACAGGACAACGGCGGGCCGAGGCAGAACTGAACCAGGTGTTTCGCGCCTACGCAGCCGGGGCCCACCCGGCCAACCGCCGGTTACTGGCAAAGGACGGCCAAGTGAGAGGAGAAGCCCTGGTGCAAGCCCTATCCCGCTATGGCTTTCGGGAGCAGGCCAACATCGAGCGAGGAAAGCTTACCCGCCAAGTAACCGAGGTCTTCCCCCATAGCGCCTTGGTCAGCCTCTTTGGCCTCAGCCGCACCCTGAAATACAAGGCTCGCCCCCGACACACCTGGCCGGAACGGCAACAAGCCTGGCAGCTTTACCAGCATCATCTGCGCTCTCTAGCTGCCGCTGACCCGGCTCTCCAGGGCCACGAGGAGCTGCTTCAAGTGGAGGTGGGATCCCTCAAGGGCCGTCGACTCAAAAACTACGAAGATCAAGTGGATGCCTTGATGTGTGCTTACATCGCCCTCTACGGGTTCCGTTGGGGATCCGAGCGCTGCCGCAGTTTCGGCAACCTGCAAGAAGGGCACATTTTCACGCCCTTGCCCCCTCGAACCTCTGAGGCTGATTGAGACCCGCTCCGGGATCGCAGGTGGAAATCCCAACCAGAAGAACAAAACTCTCGCTAGCCTTGGATCCCTCCTTGGCGGCATGATAAAAACAAGGGATCCGCAGAACAGGGGAAAAATGGACGTGCAACTGGGCCGCAATCGGCAGGCAAGACGCGCTTACGGGCTGGATGAAATCGCGCTGGCCCCAGGCAGACGAACGCTGGATCCCAGCCTGGTGGATACCCACTTCACCCTGGGAGGGATCCAACGGCAAATCCCCATCATCGCCAGCGCCATGGATGGCGTGGTGGATGTGCGAATGGCCATTTTGCTCTCGGAGCTGGGGGCCTTCGGGGTGCTGAACCTGGATGGCATCCAAACCCGCTACGCCGATCCCGATGAGGTGTTGGATCAGATTGCGTCGGTGGGCAAAGACGAGTTTGTGCCCCTAATGCAGCGCCTCTACAGCGAGCCGGTGAAGCCAGAGCTAATCCAAGAACGCATCCGCCAGATTAAAGCCTCCGGCGCCATTGCCGCCGCTAGCTGCGTGCCCGCCCACGCCGCCCAATACGGCCCCCTGGTGGCGGAAGCCGGGGGGGATCTGTTTTTCGTCCAGGCCACGGTGGTTTCCGTTCACCACAAGGTTCCCGAAGGCATGGAACTGCTGGATCTGGCCCAATTTTGCCGGTCGATGCCCATTCCTGTTGTGGTGGGCAACTGCGTTACCTACGATGTCGCTCTGGAGCTGATGCAGGCCGGAGCTGCCGGTGTCTTGGTGGGGATCGGCCCTGGCGCTGCCTGTACTTCCCGAGGCGTGTTGGGGGTGGGAGTGCCGCAGGCTACGGCCATCGCCGACTGTGCCGCTGCACGGGAGCAGTTTTTGGCGGAAACCGGCGCCTACGTTCCCATCATTGCCGATGGCGGATTGGTGACCGGCGGCGATATTTGCAAGGCCATCGCCTGTGGAGCGGACGCAGTGATGATCGGATCCCCCCTGGCCCGCGCCTATGAGGCCCCCGGTCGCGGCTTTCATTGGGGCATGGCTACCCCCAGCCCCATCTTGCCCCGCGGCACCCGCATCCGCGTGGGATCCACCGGCACCCTAGAAGAAATCTTGCGCGGCCCCGCCCGCCTGGACGACGGCACCCACAACCTCTGGGGTGCTCTGCGCACTAGCATGGCCACCCTGGGGGCTGCCAATCTCCGAGAAATGCAGCAGGTGGAGATCTGCATCGCCCCCTCCCTCCTGACCGAGGGCAAGGTGTACCAGAAGGCGCAGAGCTTGGGTATGGGGAAATAGTCCTTTGGGAATGCTAAACTCGGTGGACTGGGATCCCTCGGGGGCGGTTAGCTCAGCGGTAGAGCGCCTGCCTTACAAGCAGGATGTCACTGGTTCGAGTCCGGTACCGCCCATCCCCACCGGAGCTTGCAGCTTGAGAGCTCTGTCTCAGTTTGAGATACACCCGCTAGCCAGAGCCGGATCCCTGAGGTAGAGTAGTGGATATCGAGCCTCGATCATCTACCGCAGTTGGGTCTCGCATTGAGTCTCGCGCAGAAAGTGTGTAAAGTGGTAGACGATGTGGACTTCGGCTGTATCATGTCTTCCCAGAGTCCGCGATTGCCAGGCTCGTTGTTGAGGTAGGCAGTTTGTCGCTTCTATGAGGACATCCCTACAGCCAAAAAGGTGTGAGGAAAAGAACAAGGAGAGAAACATGCCCGCGAAACACGCGAACTACTGGAAAACGCTGCTGGCCGGCACTCTGGGTGCAGCAGCGATCCTGACCCCTGGAGTGGCTTATGCCCAAGCTACCGGGCCGGTCACCTCCATCTCTGAGCTTTCGGATGTGCAGCCCACCGACTGGGCCTTCCAAGCCCTGCAATCCTTGGTGGAGCGCTACGGTTGTATTGCCGGCTACCCTGACCGCACCTTCCGCGGCAACCGGGCTATGACTCGCTTTGAGTTTGCCGCCGGTATGAACGCCTGCTTGGATCGCATCAATGAGTTGATTGCAGCCGGTTTGGCCGACAAAGTCTCCAAGGAAGACTTGGCCACTCTGCAGCGCTTGCAAGAGGAATTTGCTGCTGAGCTGGCAGCCCTGCGCGGGCGGGTGGATGCCCTGGAAGCCGATGTTACTGATTTGAAAGGGAAGGTCTTCAACCCGGTTACCAAGTTGAATGCCCAAGTCATCGCCGCTGTTGTAGGCAGCGCTCTCACGGAAGACAGAGTTGTTGATGGGAAGGTAGTAGCAGAGCAAAACCAAGCCAACATGACTCTTCCCTATCGGGTACGCTTGAACTTCGATGCTTCTTTTGTGGGTCGCGATCGCCTGCGCATTCGTCTCCAAGCTCGCGATGCTGTGACTGAGTTCTTTGATGGGGATCCCGGCCTTGAGTTTGGCGGCCGTGGCGGCGGCACTTTCACCCTGGCCAAGCTGATCTACCAATTCCCAGCTTTCAACCAAGCAGCTACCATCTACACGGGTATCGTTGGCTCAGGTGTGTTCGATGTATTCAACTACAGCACACCCTTCGAAGCTCTCTCCGACTTTGCTGATGCTCCCAACTCCACGGCGGACGTGCCAAGTGGAGCTCTGTTTGGCTTCCGCTACCGACTCTCGGATCAACTACGCTTGGCCTACAGCTACAGCACCAGGAACGCTCAAGCCTTGGGCAACGGCTTCGGCGACAGCGGTATAACCGGTAGCGACAGTGCCCACGCGGTGGAGCTGGGCTTCCTGCCGAATGAAAATCTAGAGATTTACCTGCAGTTTGCCAGTACCTATCTGCAGAAGGCAAACGATGGCCCTGAGTTCTTGGCCAACGGTACAGCCCTTTTCCGTGGCCCTCTGCAGAGGACGACGGTAGATGTTTCTGCCCGTGTCAATGCTTTCTCGGTGGCAGCCAACTGGGAGCTTAGCCCTCGAATTACCGTATCCGGCTGGTTTACTGCTGGCAATGTGGATTACAACTTGCCCAACGTGGTACCGGCTGGCACCATTGATCCGGGTGATGAAGATTTCAACGGGTTCCTGTTTGGCTTTGCTTTCCCGGATCTCTTCATTGAGGGTGCTCAGGGCGGTGTGGTGTTTGGCCAACCGATTGTCAGCACCGAGGAGGGAGTTTTTGACAGCCGTCCTTTCATCGTGGATGTTTACTACAGCTTCCCGGTGAACGAGTACCTCACCCTTACCCCGGCAGCCTACTTTGTGAGCAATCCCAATGGTGGGCCTAGCAAGTCTGGGGATACCGATCCAACCATCGGCGTGGGTGTCTTGCGGGCTGTGTTTGCTTTCTAGTTCCCAGAGTCCTTACGCTGACATTCAAGTCGTTAAGTTAAGTAGGGATCCACTGCAGTGGATCCCTATTTTCTTACATCAGCCCCTCTGGGGGGATGAAAGCCTGGGCTTGACGTCAAGCTTGGGACAAAGCTAGGGATTACAAAAGGCACACTGAGCGGGATCCGCCCAGGGCTCTGCCACAGGCTCGGTGTGGGTGTGGGAACAGCGAGCACAGCCATATACCCAAGCCTTGGCCACGGGGGTGGGGGCGCCACATTGGCCGCAGGGCAGTCCAGAGACCGAGCGGATCTGCCAGTAGCCAGGAGTGCCGCAGGCCGGGCACAGGCTTTGGGCTTTGGCGATTAGGTTTTGGGTGGCGGCTGCGATGACTTGGAGCCGGGTTGGGTTGTACAGGGCCCGCATGTCGGTTTCCAGATGCAGGCCACCCTGCCGAGCCAGCAGCTCCCCCACCACCTGCTTCAGGGTTGCTTCGTCTTGGATTCCTTTGTGGATGACCTGAGGCTTTTCTGGCCGGTCGAGGGCAATCAGGGCATGCTGGGGAAAACCCGCTTTCTGGGCAAAGTCCAGCGCCTCTGCAAAGCTGTGTACCCAGCGATGGCCGAAATTGGTTTGGGTGCTCTCTGCATAGCCCACCAGCTCCAAAGGCTCTGCGCCAGGCTCACAAACCCTGAGCATGACCCATTCTTGGTTCCAAGGGATCCAGGGGATCTGAGGGTGGGGGCCAAAGGACCCCTCGCTGGCCAAGCCCAGAGTTTCAGGATGATCCTGCAAAGCCCTTTCAATCTTCAGGCGCAGAGTGTGGATGGGATCCCCCGGTCGGGGCCGCTCCCGCGAGAAGGTGCCCAGTTGGTCGGTGTCAAAAGTTGCTACTTGGACTTGAATCCCCAAATGTTCGGCCAAGAGAGGGCCGATGACCTGCTCTTTGCGATGCATGGTTGCCAAGTAGGCGACCCGACCCTTCCATTGCATAGACTCAGACTTAACCTAGATCTGGCAAACGGATCCCGCAGCTTTGTGGCTCAGGCCAATTGGGGTTACTCAAACCAGGGGACTGGCCTCGAGCGGCAAGCCCAACTGGGCAACAGCCTCGGCCAAGGCCACCTCACGGCTGTCCACAAACCGCTCTGGGGACAGTGGCAGATGCAGGCTTTCTAGGCGCTGCCGGATCCGGCCCTTGGCCCCAACAATCCACACCTGTTTGCCCCGATCCAGGGCCTCGCGGATGGCATTTTCCAAGGATAGCGTCGCCGAAACGCCCAGCATCGGCACATCTGATAGATCCACCACCAGCGCTTGGCAGGAGGCCACCGCCTGATGTTGGCGGGAAATGGCTTGGGAAACCCCGAAGATCATCGGCCCGCTCAGGTAAAACAGCAACACCTGCCCGCATCCCTGGCGCAGCAATTCCCTCTCACGGGGAGTGAGATCCACCGCATCATCGGCATCGGTAATGGCTTTCACCTCTTCGGAGTGGATCTCGCTGAGGCGTTGAATGGTGAGCAAGTTGGCCACAAACACTCCCACTCCCACTGCAGCGATGAGATCCACAAACACCGTCATGAACATCACTCCGTACATGATGGCTGCCCCTTTGAGGGAAAGGCGGTGGGCCCGCTTGAGGAAGCTCCAGTCGAGGATATCCACCCCCACCTTAAAGGCGATCCCTGCCAGCACCGCCATTGGGATCCCTTGCGTGAGGGGAGCGGCAAACAGCACCACCATCAGCAGGATTAACGCTCGGGTAATGCCGGCTAGAGGGGTACGTCCGCCCGACTGGATGTTCACCACTGTGCCCATGGTGGCGCCGGCTCCCGGTAAGCCCCCCAGGAAGCCAGAGACAATATTGGCGATCCCCTGCCCGATCAGCTCTTGGTCGGAGTCGTGGCGGGTGCGGGTGAGGTTATCAGCAATGACTGCCGTTAAGAGGGTGTCGATGCAGCCCAGCATCCCCAGCACCACCCCGTCCAGCACCAAGTTGGCCAGGGAAGCAAAGGGCAACTGCGGCCACTGCAACTGCGGCAAACCGGTGGGGATAGGGCCAATGCGCCCCAAATCCCAATCGGCCATGAACAAGCTGGCCGCCAGCGTTCCCAACACCAAAGCCACCAACTGCGGCGGCACCACCCGTCGCCAGGGCTTGGGATAGCCAAAAAGGATGGCAAGGGTCAGCAGCCCCAGCCCCAGCTCTGGCATCTTGAGGTTGAGCAGGTAGGTCGGCAGGTTCTGCACCGCCCCAATCACTCCCCCCTGGCTGGCGTGGCCCAAAAGCGGCGGGATCTGCAGCAAAATCATGATCCAGCCGATCCCGGACATAAAGCCGGAAATAACGCTGTAGGGCATGAGGGTGATGTACTTGCCCAGTTTCAGGGATCCAAACAACACCTGAAATAAGCCCCCCAGCATCACCACGGTGAAAGCCGGCCCCAGCCCCTGCTCCGGGTAACGAGCTGTAACATTAGCAACCACCGCCGTCATCATCACAGTCATCGGCCCGGTGGGTTCGGAGATGAGCGTGGGCGTACCCCCAAACAGAGCCGCAAAAAAGCCCACGCATACTGCTCCGTACAAGCCCGCCACCGGCCCTGCCCCCGAAGCCACCCCAAAGGCCAAGGCCATCGGCAAGGAAACAATCGCTGTCGTCAGCCCGCCGAAGAGATCCCCGCGCCAGTTGTCTAGGCTCAGACGTCGGTGCCAATCCAGAAATCTCTTGCCGCCGGACTGTTGTTCTTTCGCTTGGCTCAGCATGCCCCAAAGCCCTCCACGCTATGGGCAGCCTATCATTGAACGTTACTATAGAGATCATGCTAGAGAATAGATTTTCTTCTATAGTTTCCCTCAAGGATTCCCCTCCAAGCGAGGGCATGGGGCTTGAGCCGGTAGAGTTGTGTGAAAGTGAGAGTAGTCCACATAGCGATGCCCATTGCTGTCCAGGTGGAGAATATCGGCAAATCGGTGGTTCCAGAGAATCTCATCGGCCAAGTAGGAGTGGCGAGCATGGATGGTTTGGGAAAAGGTGTCGTCGATGCCGGTCAGGGTAATGATCAGCTCCGCTTGGCCCACCTGTAAATCTCGATCCATGAGGCTGTAGAGAGGGCCGCCGATGAACCACCGAGCCTCTCCTACTGGAAGTCAGCCAGCCTTCACAAAGGGCGAATGGTAGACTGGGAATACAAAAGCTTTCTGCTCAATTCAATCACCTTCAGCTTACTAGCGCAGGAGCCCCGCACTGTACCCGTAGGGTCAGTGTCGGGAGGAATGCTATAATAATTCTGCGGACACCAGAAACGGCTGTTTAGGGCACTGGTAACGGTCGATTGGGGCTGCCCGTAAACCAGCCCAGAGGCTCGTGGTTAGTTTACTAACTGCAGGGCTACCGAAAGCCCGCCCCGTACTGCGAAGCAGTCAGGGTCGGGTAGTTTACTCTGCCACGGCCAAGGTTGGCTTCTCGATAAACTTCCATGAACCCACTGCGCCAAGGCCGACTGGGATCCCTCAACGATAACCCAACCCCATGAGCGACAACGAATCGACGGCGCGCATCATCTCCACCGACCTGCAGCGGGAGATGTCGCAGTCCTACCTGGAATACGCCATGAGCGTGATCGTCGGGAGGGCTTTGCCAGATGCGCGGGATGGCCTGAAGCCGGTGCACCGCCGCATTCTCTACGCTATGCACGAGTTGGGCCTGACGGCGGATCGCCCCTTCCGCAAGTGTGCCCGCGTGGTGGGGGATGTGATCGGGAAATACCATCCCCATGGGGATCAGGCCGTCTATGATGCGCTGGTGCGCATGGCTCAAGATTTCTCCATGCGGGAGCGGCTGGTGGATGGGCATGGCAACTTCGGCTCTGTGGACAACGATCCGCCGGCAGCCATGCGCTATACCGAGTGTCGGCTGACTGCCTTTGCCCAAGAAGCCCTGCTCCAAGATATTGACGCCAACACTGTCGATTTTGTCGGCAACTACGACGGATCCCAGCAAGAACCCCTGGTGCTGCCGGCGCGGATCCCGCAACTGCTCTTAAACGGCTCTTCCGGCATCGCCGTGGGCATGGCCACCAACATCC
Source organism: Synechococcus sp. W60.1 (assembly GCF_047461575.1). Classification (NCBI taxonomy): domain Bacteria; kingdom Bacillati; phylum Cyanobacteriota; class Cyanophyceae; order Synechococcales; family Synechococcaceae; genus Synechococcus; species Synechococcus sp. W60.1. The sequence goes on from NZ_JANSHL010000002.1 coordinate 351,902, forward strand.
CGCCTCACAACTTGGGCGAATTGGTGGACGGCCTGATTGCCCTCATCCACAACCCCAACCTGACCAGCCTGGAGTTGATGCAGTGGATCCCGGCTCCTGACTTTCCCACCGGGGCGCTGATCATGGGCCAGGAGGGTATCCGCGAAGCCTACACCACCGGGCGCGGCTCCATTACCCTGCGGGGGGTGGCCAGGGTGGAGACGATCGAGCAGCGGGGCCGACCGGTTCGGGACGCCATCATTATCACCGAACTGCCCTACCAGACCAACAAGGCAGCCATGATCGAGAAGATCGCCGAGCTGGTCAACGAGAAAAAACTGGAAGGCATTGCCGACATCCGCGACGAGAGCGACCGCAGCGGCATGCGGGTGGTGATCGAGCTAAAGCGGGATGCCCAGCCGCAGGTGGTGCTCAACAACCTCTACAAGCAAACCCCCCTGCAGGCCAACTTCGGGGTCAACATGCTGGCCATCCTCAACGGCGAGCCGCGCACCCTGACCCTGCGGGACGCGCTGCAGGCTTTTCTGGATTTTCGGGAAGAGGTGATCGAGCGGCGCACCCGCTACGAGCTGCAAAAAGCCGAAGAGCGGGATCACCTGCTGCAGGGCTATCTCTTGGCTTTGGGGCAGTTGGATCGGGTGATTGCCCTCATTCGGGGAGCCGCCGATACCGCCACAGCCCGAGAGGAATTGCAGGCGGTGTTGGGCCTGAGTGAAGCCCAAGCCGACGGGATCCTGCAGATGCAGCTGCGCCGCCTCACCGCCCTGGAAGCGGAAAAAATCCAGGCCGAGCACGAAGACTTGGTGAGGCAAATTGCCGACCTGCGGGATATTCTGGCCCGCCGAGAACGGGTGATGCAGATCATCAGCGAAGAGCTGCAGCAGCTCAAAGCCCGCTTTGCCAGCCCGCGCCGTTCCCGCCTCTGTTTGGAGGATGGGGAGCTGGGAACGGATGATCTGATCGAAAATCGGGAGACGGTTATCTTTCTAACCGAGCAGGGCTATATCAAGCGCATGGGCCTTGAGGAGTTCCAGGTGCAGGGGCGAGCCACCCGCGGCAAAGCCGGCGCCCGCATCAAAGAAGACGATGCCATCGAACAGTTTTTTGCCTGTCGCAGCCACGACACCATCCTCTTTTTCACCAATCGGGGCGTAGTCTATACCCTGCCCGCCCACCAGATCCCCCAGGGGAGCCGCGCCGCCCGCGGCAGCGCCATCGTTCAGTTGCTGCCGATCACCCGGGAAGAGCGGGTTACGTCCATGGTGCCGGTGAGCCAGTTCAGCGACGACGAATATCTGGTGATGCTCACCCGCGGCGGCTACATCAAAAAAACGGCCCTCAGCGCCTTTGCCAATGTACGCTCCAACGGCCTGATTGCCATCTCTCTGGAAGAAAACGACGAACTGCGCTGGGTGCGCCGCGCCCGCTCCAGCGATGATGTGGTCATGGCGACCCGCCAAGGCATGTCCATTCGCTTCCCGGCGGATGACGAGCAACTGCGCCCTCTGGGACGGGCCACCCGGGGCGTGCGGGCCATTACCCTCAACGCCGGCGATGACATCGTCAGCATGGATATTATCTCTGCCGAATCGGTGATGGCTGCCGAGCGAGAGGGGGAGAAGCTGGCTAACCCTTGGGTGCTGGTGATCACCAAAGAAGGGCGGGGCAAGCGCTCGGCCATCGACAATTTCCGCCAGCAAAACCGCGGCGGCAAGGGGGTGATCGCCACCAAGTTCCGCCAGGCGTCGGACGAGCTGGCGGCCCTGCGCATCGTCAATGCCGAAGACGAGATCCTGTTGGTGACCGCCAGGGGCATTGTCATGCGCCAGTTGGCCAAGGCCATTCCCACCCAGTCCCGCGAGGCGACCGGGGTGCTGGTGCAGCGCCTGGATCCGGAAGACAGCATTGTGGGAGTTACAGTGGTACCCGCTGCCTTGGTTGCCGAGGAGGAGACCTCAGAAGCCAGCGCTTGATCCCCGGCCGTTACTTAGGTACGGCATTTGCCGCCGCAGAGGGGTGGGATCCCGTACCGGAGAGGGTGAGGATGGGGTGTTACCTTTGGGATAGCCCAAATTCCGGGAACGGCAAAGGCCTGTGGGATCAGGCCGAGCGGCCCGGTTGGGATGGCATCTGCTGTGTTTGTGGAGCTTGGTTACTCCATGGCGAGCCCGTTGAACTTCATCCCTGGTTTTGAGGCAGTGCAAACTCCGAGCCCCGACAACCGGCTCTGGCAATACCTGCAATCTCAGGATCCCAGCGTCTTTCAGGATATTGCCCGCAATTCTTCTCCGGAAGTGCTGGAGATCTTGGGCCACAACATCCGCAGCTTGGTGGGGAGCTTGCCCTCCGATCAATTCGGGGTTCAGATCATCACCAACCGCGAGAGCTTGGCCAAAATGCTCTCCGGCGCGATGATGGGCGGCTATTTCCTGCGGGTCATGGAGCAGCGCCTAGCCCTGGAGCAATCTTTGGGCAGTGCCTCCCAGCCTGCCAGCGCGGATCAGCCTTCGCCAGCAGAGGAGGGCTAGGCTTGCAATCCACCTTTTAGCGCCGCCGAGGAGGTTCCATGCTGGATGCGGGTTTCCAGGCAAAGGGATCCCAGTTCAGCAGCCCACCGCGGCGGATTTTGGTTTGCCCGGATAGTTTTAAGGGATCCCTAACAGCCACGGCGGCGGCAGAGAGCATGGCCCGCGGGATCCAACAGGTGCTGCCGGAAGTCGAGGTGGAGCGGATCCCCTTGGCGGATGGGGGAGAGGGCACCCTAGAGGTATTGCTGCCGACGCTGGGGGGAGAGAAAAAGGGTCTGTGGGTCACCGGCCCGTTGGGGGATCCCGTCTGGGCGGAATATGGGGTGGCGGGAGAGCTGGCCCTGTTGGAGCTGGCCCAGGTGGCTGGCCTGACCTTGGTGCCACCGGAGCGGCGGGATCCCACCCGCACCACCACCTACGGCCTGGGGGAGCTGCTGCGGGCTGTTTGCCGCGATCCCATCGCTGAGATCTGGATAGGACTGGGGGGATCCGCCACCGTGGATGGAGGGGCGGGCATGGCGCAGGCCTTAGGCTATCGCCTGTTGGATGGAGCTGGGGATCCCATCGGCTGGGGTGGGGCGGAGCTGGCCCGGCTGGCGCGCATCGAGCCCCCCGAACAGCCTGTTTGGCAGGGGAAACGGGTCCGCGGTCTCTGCGATGTGCAAAACCCCCTCACTGGCCCGTTGGGAGCCGCCGCCGTCTTTGCCCCCCAGAAGGGCGCCACCCCTTCCCAGGTGCAGCAGTTGGAGCAGGCGCTGCAGCAGTGGGCTCAAGTGGTGGAGCGAGATTTGGGCCAGGCCGTGGCCGGGATCCCGGGGGCCGGAGCCGCAGGCGGCTTAGGAGCAGGTCTGGTGGCTTTTTTGGAGGCCACTCTGGAGTCCGGGATCCAGCTCTTGGCGCGGCAATTGGCCCTGCCGGAGCGCATCCGCCGCTGCCATCTGGTCGTCACCGGAGAGGGCTGCCTCGACGAACAAAGCACGATGGGAAAGGTGGTGGGGGCCGTGCTGGAGCAGGCTATCCAAGCCCAAAAACCCCTGCTCATCCTCTGTGGCCAGGTGACTCCGGCAGCGCGCGCTGGGTTGGCAGCCCAGCCTCTTCCCCTTCGGGTTGGCGCCCTGTGCGACCGGATCCCCGATGTGGCAGAAGCCCAACGGCAGGCCGGCCATCACCTGGAGCAGATGACGGCCCAGGAGCTGAGAGATTTTCTGGAGCAGGATGCGGGGATTGGCCGGTTATAATGGCCTAAATCATCGTGTTTCGTAGGACATCATGGCCAGTATCGAGTTCTCCCCCGGCATCCAAGAGGTGCCCACCCAGGTGCGAGTGCTGAAATCCAAGACCGGCAACCGGGGATCCGCGATTTTCCGCTTCGAGGATCTAAAATCCGATACGCAAAACATCCTCGGCATGCGGATGATCGATGAGGAAGGGGAGCTGACCACCCGCAACATCAGGGCCAAGTTCCTGAACGGGGAATTCAAAGCCCTGGAAGTGACCTACGACATGGAAACCGAGGCAGAGTGGGATCGCTTCCTGCGCTTTATGGAACGCTTTTCAGCGGCCAACCAGATGGGCATGGCCTAGTTGCCGCCCTTCCCGCCTCAGCTTTTGGATTTTTTGCTCCTTTTGCCGGATCTGCGCTTGGCTTGAGGTTGGCCGGGATCGGATTCCTGGCCCTCTTCAACTGAGGGCTGCCCTAGCGGGGGCCGTCGCTTGTGCCAGTCGGTGCTTTGCTCATAGGCATAGGCCACCCGCAGCACCTTGCTCTCCTGTAGGGCATTGCCCACAATTTGCAGGCCAATGGGCAGCCCATCGGCAAACCCGCAGGGCAGGCTCAGCCCCGGCAAACCCGCCAGGTTCACCGGGATCGTCATCAGGTCGCAGAGGTACATGCTGAGGGGATCCTCCCGCTCACCGAGCTTGAAGGCTGGGGTGGGGGTGGTGGGGCTGACCAGCACATCCACCTTCTCGAAAGCCTTGAGGAAGTCCTGCTTGATGAGGGTGCGCACCTTCTGGGCCTTGAGGTAGTAGGCGTCGTAATACCCCGAAGAGAGGGCATAGGTGCCGATCATAATGCGCCGCTTCACTTCCGGCCCAAAGCCATGGGCGCGGGTCTTGCCATACATCGACAGCAGCGAGTCGGCAGGTTCCCGCAGGCCGTATTTCACCCCGTCGTAGCGGGCCAAGTTGGCAGAGGCTTCCGAAGGGGCGATGATGTAGTAGGTGGCCAGGCCATAGCGAAAACTGGGGCAGTCGATCTCCAGGATCTCGGCCCCCAGCTCCTGCAGATGGTGAATGGCCGCTTGCACGGCAGCACGGGTTTCCTCGCTGCAGCCTTCCCCCAGCAGATCGCGGATCACGCCGATTTTGAAGCCCTTAATGTCCGGGATCAAAGCCTGGCTATAGTCCGGGATCTCCACCTTGAGGCTGGTGGAATCCATCGGGTCATGGCCGGCGATCCCTTGCAGCAACAAGGCCACATCCTCCACCGTGCGCCCAAACGGCCCCACCTGATCCAAAGACGAAGCAAAGGCCACCAGCCCGTAGCGGGACACCAGCCCATAGGTGGGCTTCAGGCCCACCACTCCACAAAAAGCCGCAGGTTGACGGATGGATCCCCCCGTATCCGAGCCCAGAGCCACCACCGCTTGGTCGGCAGCCACTGCCACCGCCGATCCCCCAGAGGATCCCCCTGGCACCCGCGTCAGATCCCAGGGATTGGCGGTGCGCTGAAAGGCGGAGTTTTCCGTGGAGCTGCCCATGGCAAACTCGTCCAGGTTGGTCTTGCCCACCGTCACCATGCCCGCAGCCGCCAGCCGCGCCGTCACTGTTGACTCGTAGGGGGGAATGAACCCCTCCAGCATCCGGGAGGCACAGGTGGTGCGGATCCCTTGGGTGCAGAGGTTGTCTTTCACGGCAAGCGGGATCCCGGCCAAAGGGCCAATCTCTTCCCCGGCCCGAATGCGGGCGTCCACCGCCTTGGCCTGTTGCAGAGCCAGTTCTTCGGTTACAGTAATAAAGCTTTTAAGCTGCGGCTCCAGTTGGGCCAGGCGCTCCAGGTATTCGCGGGCGATCTCTTCGGCAGAGCGCTCTTTGGTTACCAACTGCCTGTGGAGGGCACGGATGACAGACATAGGCAAACTCGTGGGGAAGGGCAAATGCCAGTGAGGCCAGACAAAGTTCCTCTAGATTAATCTAGGTGGGATCCCTTCCTACCCAAAATCCCGCCAATTTCCCCTCTCCCTGAGAGAGAGGGTGGGGGTGAGGGCGTCGGCAATGCAGAGCGCTTGGGCCCAAGTTACCGCCGTTCCAAAAAGTCGCGGCGCAGATCCCGAATCTCCTGCCGCATCTCCCGCATCTCTTGGGCCATCTCGTCAGTGCGCCGTTCCAAAGCTTCGGTGCGGCGCTCCACAGCTTCCGTGCGCCGTTCAATGGCTCGGGTGCGCTCGTCAAAGCGATCCAGCGCCTCCCGGAAAAACTGTGCCAGCATCGCCTGCCCTTCCCGCAGCTCTTGGATCAAAACCTGCTGGTTCTGCTGGGCAGCTTGCAACTCCTGGACGGCCCGAATCAGCCACTGCTCTTGCTCAGGTGTCATGGTTACCAAGGCGCTACAGAACAAGGAAATCCTACCACCCTAAATCTCCTCCTGGGAGAAGGATCCGGGGATGGTTACACTAGCAACGCAGAGCGCTTGGGCCCAAGTTACCGCCGTTCCAAAAAGTCGCGGCGTAGATCCCGAATCTCTTGCCGCATCTCCCGCATCTCTTGGGCCATCTCGTCAGTGCGCCGTTCCAAAGCCTCGGTGCGCCGTTCAATGGCTCGGGTGCGCTCGTCAAAGCGATCCAGCGCCTCGCGGAAAAACTGCGCCAGCATCGCCTGCCCTTCCCGCAGCTCTTGAATCAAAACCTGCTGGTTCTGCTGGACAAGGCGCAGCTCCCGCTGGGCAGCTTGCAACTCTTTTTGGGAGGCTTGCAGCTCTCTTTGAGAGGCTTGCAGCTCTTGGATAGCGCGCATCAGCCACTGCTCTTGCTCAGGTGTCATGCTTACTGAAGCACTACGGAATAAGGAAATCCTACCACCCCTCTCCTGCTGGGAGAGGGGCCAGGGGTGAGGGCGATGGAGAGTAGGGAACTCGAATCCCTGACCTCTGCGGTGCGATCGCAGCGCTCTACCAACTGAGCTAACTCCCCGCGGCTCTACCAGAATAACCCGAATCCGCAGCCAAGATCTCCCCCGCCTGTAACTCCAGCCCCACAAAAACCTTCGAGGGCAGCCGCTCGGATCCTTGCAGCTCCAGCACATCGTACCAGCCTTCGTGGAGCAGCAGCAGGCTTACTTTTTCTTCCAGCGGATCGACAACCCAATACTCGCCGATCCCCAAAACGCAATACTCTGCTTGCTTGGCCCGATAGTCTGCTGCCCGGCTGGACTCACTCACCACCTCCACCACCAGTAGCGGCGGCGGATCCTCCAGGCGAATCAACGCCTCTCTGGATCCCATCTCCTGCCACTGTTCCAAAGGCAGCACCACCACATCCGGGATCCGCACCGTATCCCACCGGTGGCTGCCCCGCGGCGACTGGATCCCCAGACCTCCCTGTATCACCGTCCAGGGCAACTGCTGCCGTGCAATCTCTGCCTCGAAAACTCGGCTGAGAAAGTTTTGAATCTGCACATGCCGCCCAGTCGGAAGGGCCACAGGCACCAACTCCCCAGCCACCAGCTCGTAGCGAGTATCGCTGCCATCGGAATACTGAAGGTACTCTGCCAACCTTAGGCGAGCCGTCGTCGGCCCAGGAACGGATCCCCTCGTCCAAGCCACAGCCGCCTCCAGAAACTGCTCTGCCACCATCCTAGCTCCCCTCTCCCTGAGGGAGAGGGGCTGGGGGTGAAGGCCACTACCGCCGCTCCAAAAAGTCGCGGCGCAGATCCCGAATCTCCTGCCGGATCTCCCGCATCTCTCGGGCCATCTCGTCGGTGCGCCGTTCCAGTGCTTCTGTGCGCCGTTCCACAGCTTCCGTGCGCCGTTCAATGGCTCGGGTGCGCTCGTCAAACCGATCCATTGACTCGCGAAAAAACTGGGCCAGCATCGCCTGTCCTTCCCGCAGCTCTTGAATCAAAACCTGCTGGTTTTGTTGGACAAGGCGCAGCTCCTGCTGAGCGGCCTGCAATTCTCTTTGGGAGGCTTGCAATTCTCTCTGGGAGGCTTGCAATTCTCTCTGGGAGGCTTGTAGCTCCTGGATGGCTTGAATCAGCCACTGCTCTTGCTCAGGGGTCATGGTTGCTGAAGCACTACAGAATAAGGAAATCCTACCACTGCCAATTCTCCTCTCCCTCTGGGTGAGGGCCTCAGCAGCGCGGAGCGCTCGAACACCCCCTTGGGCCACCCAAAACAAAAACCCCTCTCTCTTTGGAAGAGGGGCTGGGGTTGAGGACGGAAATTCAAGCTCGATCAGTAAAGGGCTTCTTCTTGGTGGGTGATGATGGTGCAGTCGGAAGTAGGGTAAGCCACACAGGTCAGCACATAGCCCTGCTCGATCTGATCATCATCCAGGAAGGACTGATCGCTTTGATCCACCGTGCCGCTCACCAGCTTGCCGGCACAGGTCGAACAGGCACCGGCGCGGCAGGAATAGGGCAGCTCGATCCCTTGCTCTTCCGCCACGTCCAAAATGTATTCGTCATCCGGCACATCGATGGTGACGTTTAAGCCTTGCTCCTCGTTGATCAGAGTGACCTTGTAGGTAGCCATCCTGGTTGGGTCTCCAGAAAAAACATCCACTCCTCATCCTGCCACCCTTCTGCCCCGGATCAAGCATCCTTTTGTGAGGAAATAGGCAAATCTTCCGGTTTTTTCCAGGTGGATCCGCAGAAGCCATGCCGGGCAAGGATTCTGACTGCTCTTCCGGTGGCTCCACCTGCTTTGCTCCCAGAAGCCGCCACCCGACTCCTTCCCGGGACCCTGCCCGGTGTCTGTGACCCACGTCACCTTTGATCTTGTCCAGAAAAAATCGGCAGTACTTGCCAAAGCGAGCTGATTGACTTGTATGATAAGCAGAGTAAACGGACAAGCCGCTTATCCAAGCGCGTGTGCGTCTTCCCTCGATTGGCTCTTTCCTACGGCCTGGCTTGCCCTGGGCGAGTTGATCGGGTAAGTTAAGGGAAGTGTTCAGCCGAACCCTACTTTTTTGGTTAAGAGGAGAACAATGAACGGAATAATGCACAAGTGGCTCCTGAAGTCACTCGGGTCTCTGTCTCTGGCTTCCACAGTGGTGCTGCTGCCCCTGCTGCTCACCGGCTGCGGTGAAAGCAGCACCGGCACCGTCACACCCGTACCGCCGCCGCCCCCACCACCCCCACCGGCTCCACCGGCTCCCCCGGCTCCGCCTTCACCAACTCCAACCCCGGTGGGACGGGTTATCGCCATTAACCCGGCGGATGGCGCCACCAACGTTCCTATCACCACCAGCATTGTTATTCGCTTCAGCGAGCCGGTGCGCGAGGCTCCCTTCGCTCAGGCCTTGAGCATCACCTCGGTGGCGCCGCAAGCGGGAGTTGTGCCGGCTCGCAACTTGTTCTTCAATGACGACCGCACTCAGGTCATCATCACCTTCCGCACGCCGCTCACCAACGATGCCGTGTACCGGGTTGTCATCTCGCGGGCAGTGCCGGACTTGTTTGCTTCCGGGCGCAGTCTGCCGGAAGACTTTGTGGCCACCTTCACCACCGGTGCTGTGGCAGCTCCGGAGGGTCCCATCAGCCTGCTGCCCACTCAACTGGCCGCTCTCACCCCAGAGGGGCAAGTCTTCTCTAACCCCATCGCTATTCCTGTCGGCTTTGGCATCCGCCGCATTGGAGCATCTGAGAACCTCCCGGTAGGCGACTACTCCGACTACCGAGCGGTGCTTTCCTTCCCCATTCCCGACACCATTCCCCGCAACGCCGTCGTGCAGGGGGCGCAGTTGACGCTGGTGCAGTTGCCCTCCTTCAACTCGCTCCCCATTCCTGGTTTTGTTGGCGACCGGGGGCTGGGCTTCTTCTTCCTGGATCCGACACCCCACAACCTGCCGTCCAACAACGTGGTGTTCCAGGAAGTGACCTTGGGTGCGCCCAACAACGTGGTTTCCAGCGACTTCTTTGCGCCGGCTTCCAGCCCCACCTTTGTGGCTCTGAGCATCAGCGGCAACGTGCTGGGCAACGATGTGTCGGCGGGGCCGCGTACAGCAGATGTGGGGCCTGGGGTGCAGCGGGCGGTGTCGGGCTCCCGCTTCTACCAAGTGCGGCTGCAGTGCGCCAAGGAGGTGTGGAACAACCAGGCTGCTCCGGCCTTTGTTTCGGTGCTGGCCACGGCGAGCACAATCGTCAATGTGGCTCCTCCCACCGCTTCGGCAAGTGGTGCTCTTGGGCCGGCCATTCTGACAGGAACGCTTCAAGTCCCGGCTGCTGGTACTGGTGCGGCTGCCGCTGCCACAACTGCGGCAGTTAACGCTACTGCCCTGGCCACTGCAACGCTTAACATTGCCGGAGCCACCACGCAAGTTGGGTTTGGCTCATTTACTGCAACGGTAAGCGTTTCCAACGCTCTGCCGACTGGGGGCACTGTTTCTGCAAGTGTTTCTCTTACTTTTGGCTCCTTCACCCAGAGCGCTCAGCTTCCGTCCGCTTCAGTAACTCAAAACTTTAATGCCGGTTTCCTCTCAAATATTGCCGCTGGTACGTTTCCAGTACCCAAGCTTACTACCGGTGCTTTGACAGCAGGTGGCACCTTTACCGTTCCCTTCGGTCCTCTGGTCGCTCCAGCTGGCTTTGTGGCGCCGACGGCCTCTGCATCGGCAGGTGCTCCGCTGACGGCTTCGGTTTCGTTCAACGTGACCAGCCCTGTCAGCTTTGAAGTGAGCCAGGGGGCTACGGGCACCTGCCGCGCCGAGTTCGACCGGGAGCCGGCCACGGGTACGGGTGCTGGCCCTATCACCACCGCTCGCGGGCCGCGGCTGGACATCACCTTCACCATCCCGCGGTAGTCCATACACTCTATCTGGCTTTAGGGTTGGGTCTGTTGACTTTTAGGCGGCAGACGTTCAGATGGAAAAGGTGGGTGGGTCTTAAGTGCCTACCCACTTTTCTAGGCTGTTAAGCCTACCAAAGGCAGGTGAAGCACTATTCGTTTGATAGAATTGTCTAAGTTGAGGCTCAGGGATATGGGAACCGAAATTCAAAAGCTCCTTAAGCAAGCATTTGGCCATCATCAGTCGGGCGAGTGGGATCAGGCCGAGGAATGCTACCTAGAAATCTTAAAGCTAGAACCCAACCATCTTGATGCTACTCAGTATTTGGGTATACTGGCCTACCAACAACAACAGTATGTCAAATCTATAGAATACTTAGAACGGTGTATAGGTCTTGGTCAAAGGTCGGCATCGTTGTATGTCAACTTAGGTGCAGTCTACGAGAAGCTAGATCAGCTAGAAAAGGCCCTAGAATGCTACCGACAAGCTACCCAAATAGATCCAGAAAGTCTCAACGCAAACTTTAACTTAGGTCTGGCTCTAATTCAACTCGAGCAGTGGGAAGAAGCCCAGAAAGCCTTTCTAAAAGTTTTAGAGTTGAACCCTCAAGAGTATGAGGCAGCTTATTTTCTTGGGCAAGTCTTGCTGAAGTTAGGTCAGGTCAATAGTGCCATCAGCATCCTAAAAAAAGCAGTAAAGGACAAGCCGGATTACGTTGAGGCTCATCTTCAGTTGATTGATGCCCTCTCTTTAGCTGGAAACAAAGAAGAGGCAATTCAACACGCGAGACAAGCAGAACCGCAATTTCCGGCTAGTGCTGATTTACAGCTTAAGCTAGGTTTATTGCTGGCAGAGTCGATGCAGTATGAAGATGCGATTGTTGCCCTAGAGAAAGCCTTGATGATCAAGTCTTCTGCTGTTATTCATCTAAATCTTGGGAAAATCTATGGCGAAATTGGTCAAGAAGATAAGGAAATAGCGCACTACAAAAAAGCTATAGCAATCAATCCAACCTATGCGAAAGCCTACAATAACTTGGGGGCGGCACTAAGCCGAAAGATACGACACCAAACTGCAACAGAGATAGCTGCACAGGAACTAAGCTTGGGAGGTAAAAAAGATCTTGAAAGTCAATGCCAAATTATTCAAGCTGCAAGAGACTGCTTTCAGATTGCTATTTCTCTAGATTCGGAATACGCTGAAGCTCATCACAACCTAGGTATTCTCTACAGGGCAGAAAAGCGGCTAGATCTAGCCAGATATCATATATGCCTTGCTATTGAGATCAACCCAGAAGAATCAGATTACTGGCACAGCTTAGGATGCTGCTACTTAGACTTGGCCATAGCCGACAAGGCAGTTAGATGTTTTGAGCGAGCGATCGGCTTAGATCCAACATCTGCTCTAGCATATAACAACTTGGGTCTTGCTCATCGACTACTGCAAAATAGAGAGGAAGCAGAGTTCGCTTTTCACAGAGCTGCAGAGCTTTCGCCGGACTTTGCAGAAGTCTATTGCAATATCGGAGTCAGACTCTTCGAGCAGCAAAAGTACGATGATGCTCTGGAGCACTTCCAGGAAGCGATAAGACTTAAGCCTGAGCTAGCCGATGCCTATTTTTACAAGGGCTTAACCCTTAGCAAGCAATCCCGGACTCAAGACGCGATAGATAGTTATTTGCTAGCTATCGAGAGGAAGCCAAACTTTGCTGCTGCATATCAGAATTTGGGTGGTGCTTATCTAGAGCAATGCAGACTGGACGAAGCTCTAGAGAACTACAGGAAGGCCCTGGAAGTTGCTCCTGGCTTCGCAGGTGCAATGTCGAATATCCTAATGGTTTCACATTATTCTGAGAAGTTTGACCCTGTGGAAACATTTATAGAGCATCAAAAGTGGGGTATTTCCTACCAAAGCCAGTATCAAAGCCACTGGAGACCTTATGCAAACTCGCGAACTACCCAGCGTCCCCTCAAGATTGGCTATCTATCGGGTGATTTTCGATTGCACTCGGTACATTTTTTCATGAGCTCAATCTACGATTGCCACAACCAGGAAAAATTCCAAATCTACTGCTACTCAAATGTTGATCAACCTGACACAGTAACTGAGCAGCTCTCCAAATGGTCAACGGGATGGCGAGATATTCACAAGCTAAGTGACGAGAAAGCTGCAAAGTTAATCAGAGAAGATCAGATTGATATTCTAGTGGATCTAAGTGGCCATACCGGCGGCACAAGAGTACACTTAATGGCTTTGCGTCCGGCCCCTGTACAAGTTACGTACCTTGGCTACCCCGACACCACAGGTATGACCGTCGTGGACTACAGGATAACAGATAGTTTTGCCGATCCTTATGATGTAACCGATAGTCTGCACACAGAGAAATTGATAAGGATGCCTCATAGCTTTCTTTGTTACAAGCCCTCTCGTGAGGCACCGGAGATTGTGGATCCTCCTGTGGTTAGAAACGGCTTTATCACGTTTGGATGCTGCAACAACCCTTCCAAGATCACTCCCAGAGTCATTAAGTTATGGGCAGATGTATTGAAGGCAGTGCCCCATTCAGTTCTGCACCTGAAAAATCAGCGATATAGAGATGAAAGCACCCGTAAACTCTTTTTGGAAAGAATTGGAAGACACGGCATTCCAGACGAGAGAGTCAAGCTAGAATATGATAGACAGGGCTTTGCCGAGCATTACGCAGCCTATGGAGAAGTGGATATTGCTCTGGATCCCTTCCCTTACAACGGAACAACGACAACCTGCGAAACATTATGGATGGGAGTTCCGGTAATCACTCTGGAAGGTCTAGCACATGTTTCCAGAGTTGGAGTATCTATCTTGAGAACAGTGGACTTGCCGGAATTAATCGCACAGACGGAGCAAGACTACATTCGCATTGCCTCAAGGCTGTCTGAAGACATAGATCTTTTGGTCTGGATAAGGAGAACCATGCGGGAGCGACTCTCGCAATCACCACTTCTTAACGGCAAAACTTTTACAGCTTTCTTAGAGAAGGCTTACATCCTAATGTGGGAACAGTATTGCCAAGATAGAAAAGCTAGAATTAGGTTTACAGACTTGCCGTTCAAGTTTCGCAAGCACCCAAGCTTAGCTCAACTCAGAAAGTAAGTTAGCTAGTAGGAGCAGACGACGAGAATGCTTAATCTACACATCGGTGGTAAAGAACCACATCCTGACTGGAAAATACTTAATATTTTGCCCTCTCCTGAGGTTGACTATGTTGCAAACGCAATAGATCTCAGTATGTTTGAGAACGAGAGCGTAGATCAAATATATGCCTCTCATGTTCTTGAGCATCTTAGTTGTCAAGAAGCAGGTGTGGCCTTAACAGAGTGGTATCGAGTCCTCAAGAAAGGAGGAAAGTTATTTGTTTCTGTACCTAATCTAAAGACGCTGTCCAAGCTTATACTAAGAGATGATCTCTCGTACGACGAATTAATACGTGTTATTAGCATGATTTACGGCGGTCAAATTGACCGGTATGACTTCCATAAATACGGCTATACCATTGAAAACCTGACTCACCTGCTTAAGACCGTTGGTTTTGGCTTTATCATTCAAGTAGACCAATTTGGCATGTTTAGAGATGCAAGCACAATTGTCTACTGCAACGAACTTATCAGCATAAATGTAATTGCTCACAAAGAGTGAGGGGAACCATGTCTGAGCTGTCCATAGCCTCTGTTTTGGGAACCTCAATGCCTCGGATTAAAGTAATTGCCGTAGGGGCAGCTGATGTTGGAGCTCCTGAGATATATGCCGAAATCATTCGGAAGGACTATGGAGAGTTAATTGGATTCGAGCCTGATCCTGAGGCTTACAACCGCTTAATTGAGAGAATTCGACAAGGTGATGGCAGTTCTAACGTCTTATACCTTCCTATGGCGGTTGGCGATGGTTCTGAATCCAACCTTTACCTGACCAACAGCGGAATGACATCCTCTCTGTTTAGACCCAATTATCATCTGTTGGAAAAGTTTCACGATCTGGCTGAGTTTTACCAAGTTGTCTCAGAGAAGAAAGTAAAGACTGTTCGATTGGATGATTTGGAAGAAGTCTCAGACGCTGACTGGCTTGTTATGGATACTCAAGGCAGTGAGCTAAATATTATTCGCGGAGCTAGACGTCTCCTAGAGGAGAGCATTGTAGTAGTTCAAACTGAGGTTCTATTTATCCCTCACTACATCGGCCAGCCGTTGTTCTCTGATATAGATATCGCTCTGAGAGAATGTGGCTTTCTAATTCATAGCTTAACCGGGATTGCCTGTCCACTTATGAAGTCATTTCCGAAGAGCCTTACGTCTTTGCGCACTCAGGCATCTTGGACAGACTTTATTTATGCAAAAGACTTTATGCGATTGGGAGAGCTGACATCAAGAAAGCGGCTAGCGCTTGCCACGATCCTCCATGAGGTCTATCGTTCTTATGATTTATGCTCTCACGTTCTCAGAACTCATGATGAGATAGAAGGTACTTCATTTTACGACATCTACATTTCAAGGCTCTAGGATCTTAGACTTCTTGCCTTTGATTTGAGGAAAGACCACATTCGCTTAGCGGCCTGTTCCCAGGTCATGCTTTTCGTATAATCTAATCCTCGTGAGAGTATGGTATTTCTATACCTTGTATCTCTTAGCTGATCAATAGTCTGCGATATGACATGCGGCTGCATGGATATCTCAATCCAAGGGTCAGTTTCTGTAGGCTGCCTTAATTGATGATCTTCAGATTCTCTCAAGATAATGACCGGGCAACCGCATCTCATTGCCTCGAAAGTGTAATTGCCCATTCCAAGTTCAGGTTCAATCTCAAACAATCCAACAGCTCCTGTGTAAAGCAGTGGTAAATCATCAGAACAAAGCCTAAGGTTATGGATTCGAGATCGAATTGGCTTGGATAAATCCATAACAGATTCTAGTGGCGCATCAACTTTACTTCCATCAACTGATAGGTAAACAAGCTCAGGGACTTGTCCAGATACTAATTCGCTTACACTATCCAAGAGAGCAAATAGAGCTATCTTTCTTCGTTCCCCCGTTCCCGCTCTAAAAATGATATAGGGACGAGTTAGGTCTTTTTCTTCCCGAAACTTTCTTACCTTTAGAGGGGGCGATGGCATCAAGTCACTGTGCAGACCTGGGTAGATAACCTCAATATCTTCACTAGAAATACCTGGATATTTCCTCATTAAATCTGATGACACCCGCTTGGAAGGACATATAAATGCCGATGCAGCCAAAATGGTATTATGTTTCTCCTGTGCTGCTAAGCTTGGTAAGAACTCTTGGACTTCGTCCATACTATAAACCATAGCTACGCTTGAGGTTTTGAGGGGATACGTATACAAAGTTGAGATAAAAATGGATGCATTGACTTGATCACAGGCACTTTGCAGACCTATATGATCAGACTCAGCATTCTCATAGCTGTAATCAGGGATTAGGGCTACAACAGTGTCGCCTGGAAAACCTATACGTTGGCTTTCTCTCACTAAGACTATAAAGTCTCGAGTATATCCAAGCCTTACCCACTCACCTATGACGTTGCACCAGAAACTTGTAATAGAGGGTGGAGTCTCTAAATTAGGCTGTAGGGCAACACCATCAACAACGATCATTGCTTTTCCTCAACCAGATCCCAAAGTAAAGAAGATAGGCTTGGATCAAAGTAAAGAAGACAGGCTTGGATCAAGCTCTTTGGAGGGGAATGAGCCTTCTTCTAAGATACCCTCTCTCTTAAGGTTCACGTAGCGAGCTTCCGGCACCGCCACTAAGTTTACAGTCGAGAGGTTGCGAGCTTGTTTGCGAGCCATTGATAACTCATTCAAAGCGGGGTTATATGCAAAGAAAGTATATCCTAGCTCTGATAAGTAAGAAGAAACTTCTCGTGATGCAGATCCTAAATCACCTTTTGCCTCTACTTGAATGATGGGGCTACAACTCTTTATGAGTTCTCGGCCACCTCGTATAACGTCAAAGGAGTCGGTAAAAACATCCACCTTGATCATATCAACTGAGGGGCATTCCAGAGAGCGCCACCATTCGTCTAGTGTAACTTTTTGAACGGTTTTTACAGGGTGAGTTATTCCAGCTAGACTTTTTACTACTCGATTATACGCGCTATCATCACTTTCTAGGAAGTATGCCTTTCCTGACTCACTATCCAGCGCACAAGGGATTACTGTAACTTGTGGTAGCTGATTCATGTTTGCATTGTGTTTCAGTATTTCCACACAAGCCTGAGTCGGCTCAAATGCAACTACCTTTCCTTCAGAACCTACTGCCTGAGCCGCAACAAGAGTGTATGAACCTACGTTTGCCCCCACATCTATAAATGTCATTCCCGGTTTTAGGTAAGACTTGACAAAGTCAATCTCCGCCTCAAACCATCTTCCTTGGGCCAAATGACAATGGGTAACGACCGAATCCAGACTGCCTTCCAGACTCATGATGTGGTTTTCATATGGCACATCAATAACTTCTATTGAGTTCTTTTGACTTGATAGCTTTGGATTATCCGTTTTTCCTCGAAAGAAACTCACAGATACTTGAAAGCAAGCCTCAGTCCACTTTCTAATGGCTTTTGTGGTTGCTTGGGCTTGATTTTGCCTCAGGTAATGTATACCTTCGACCTGCAAACTTTTGGATAATCCAAGACCTACGACTGCTTGGGCTTGTAAATCCTTTGGGTAAATGGCTGCGGCAATGCGCCAGAAAGGCATCGCCTGAGGTTGGTAGCACAATGCTATCCTTTCAGCTATCCAACGAGCTAGGTAGTACAGGTACTGATCTACAGACGGAAGAGCCAGACCAAAATCGTCTTCTAGCTGAAAGTAGGGAGAATCAATCCGCCATGCTAGTTCGTAACCTTCTGTGTTGGGAGGGGGAATATCTCTCCACTTCTCTGGGTCTAGCTCTAGCTGGTTCAGAAGCTTTACTGCTTCTTCCATAACAGTGAAAGAGACCCCTAGAACCCAAAGCGAATGGAGTCTATTTAATAAGCAAGGCAGATGATTTGGTTCAACGTCAGCGCCTTGGTTCCAGTAGTAAAGCGCTACTGACCAAGCATTTCTTCTTTCCTTGGACGTGGGAGCTGTCGCCGCTATGCGAATTTGATTAATTCCAAGGGTGTTCCAGGTTGAGCCTGTTTCGAAAGATGTAGCTACCATTCTCTATACCTAGATTTAACTCAGAGTCTGGACAGGATTAGACCACCTAAAGTAGGTACCGGTAAGAGCTCTTGACTTTGCCATCTAATCACCTTAATCATTGCTGAGCAGGCTCAAATTTTTCTTGATCCAAAACCTATGTCTGGGGAAATCTTCATTACATAAGAACTGTACATAAGAACTGTGCCGGAACTATTCCGAATGAGTATCATCTTTGAACATATAAACTCACCACTCTCACCAACATGAGGGAACCGCAGCCACAGTCTTTCCGAGGACCACTAAATGCTATCATAGTTTTCATCCTGTAGGATCCCGTTAGAGAGTCAGCTTGGGTAAGTCTAGGTTAAGTATTGTGTAGGAAGCACTGCGCAAAGTTGGAGGCTCCCTTGTCTGCCCGTTGTCTGTGGAGTTGTCTGGCCAGGTTTTGGCAGGTTGGGTATCTCTTCAGCCGCATCTCAGAGCTCAAGCTGTATAATTCGCCTTTGCCTTCTCAGCTAACATCTGTCGAACTTGCCCTGAGGCAGTGCATTTTGCGAGGTTACACTCATGTCGCGACACATCAGTACCTATGCTCTCATCTTTACCTTGGGCAGTGTAATCGCCTGTACGCAGGCAGCTCCTGTGCAAACTCCTGACCAGGTGGTGAGCACTTTCATCGCTGCTGCCGAGAAGGGGGACTGGGGCACGGCAGACAGCTACCTGACGGAGCGCTTCAGCAATGCCCTCCGGCCGGGATCCCTGCCTTCGATTTGGGGCACGGTGGGGGAGAACGTGCAGGTGCGCAACCAAGAGGTGACCGGGAAGACGGCCTATGTCTGGGTGGAGGGCACCGACTCGCTGGAGGATGCGGCCCAGCGCCTGGGGCTGGATCCCTTGACGTTGCGCAAGTATTTGACCCAGCCGGATCTGGCGGATCCCACCTATCAGCAGTTGGCCCCGCAGTTGGTGGGTCTGCGCCTGGAGGGAGAGACGGTAACCTCCCGCGTCAAGATCACCCTCTACCAGCAAGACCGCGGCTGGCGGATCGAGGTGTGGCAGCCGGATAAGCCACCTGCTGCTTCGGGATCCCAGTCGGAAAAGCCAGAAGAGACGGAAGCAACGGATCCCGCGCCATCTCCAACCGAGAATCCCTAGAGCTGTCGCCTTCAGGGAGATCTGGGAGCAAGAGTCATCTTGGGGAGGGTGTGGATGTGAGAGCGTGGTTTTTCTTGGTGCTGGCTCTGCTGCCCCTGGGGGGTTGCTGGCAGGCCAAAACGGCGGAGGAAACGCTGCGGGAGTTTGTCCAGGCGGCCAATGCCCGCGATTTTGCCACCGCAGAAGCCCTGCTCACTCCGCGGCTGCTAAAAGGGATCCCTCCGGGGGCCTTGGATCAATCGTGGCCCTCAGCGGAGGAGTTTACCCTCACCCCCATTCAAGCGGTGGGCAATACGGCCATTTTCCGGGTGGAGGCAATCCTGAAGCCAGAAGCGGTGGTGCCGACTTTGCGTTTCCAGTTCACTGCCGAGGAGCTGCAACGATTTTTAACAGAGCCGGATCGGGAGGATCCCCGTTTTCGCCCTTTTCGCTCTCAGTTGGGCTTCTACGAGCCTTTGCCGGAGGGTCGTCTGCGCGCAGTTATGGAGGTTACCCTCTATCGCCAGGCCCAAGGGTGGCGGGTGGAGTTGGCTCGGCTGCAGCCTTTAAATACAGAGGTTCTCTACGAGCCAATCAAGTTAGCGGAAGAAGCACAGCCTTTCCAACTAACTGGGACGGTGCGACTTCTCAACCGCAAGGAGGGCTGGATTGGGGTCAACTTGGAAAAAGTCAGCCCCAGCTTGGAGCGCTACGCGGGCACGTGGGTCTCGGTGGTTCCTGCTGAGGATGTTCAAGTGACCCGCCTTGGCCGTTCTGCCAGTTGGCTGGATCTGCGCCCAGGCGATGCGGTGGAAATGGAAGGCACTGTTCGGTTTGCCGTCAATGTCGATGCTGAAGGGGGGATCCCAGCGGCCATTCGGGCCGAACAAATCAGGGTGCTGCAGACCCTCACCCCCAGCCCCTCTCCCAGCCCAAGCGCTCCGCGTCGCTAAACGCAAACACCCCCGGCCCCTCTCCCAGGGGGAGAGGGGGGTAGGTTCTTGAACTCAACGCAGCGGCGAGTGCAACAGCACCACCAGCCGCTCTTCCAGGAACTTGAGATTGGCCACCACTTGGTTAAAGGCCTCTTCGGGGGTCCAATCCATGAGATCTAGCGCCTTGGCCGCCAGGGCCTGTACAGGCACAGGTTTCTCCCCAAACACATCAACCAGCCAGCGCACCGAGAAGGGATCGATGGCAATGTTGCCCTCGGAGCCGGGCCAGCCGTTGATGTTGACCGGGCCATTGTCGCGGATGGCATTCTCAAAGGCAGCCTTGGCGTTGAGCCTCAGCAGCAGGGGATGGGCGTGTACCGAGCCATTTCTCCATTCCTCGTTGCTGAAGGGTTGGGGAGAAGTGGCCCCGGTGGGGTGGCCACACCAGAAGTCGATCAGGCGGGTCAGGTTGGGAAAGATCAACTCGATGAAGTGCAGCAGCTCCTCCTGGCTGAGCTTTTTGATTTGCCGCAGGGCGTAGGGAACGGGCTTGGTGAGGACCCGCTCCAGCTTCCACTGCTGCCAATTGACCATACTGATGAACTCCAGCCCGGCTTGGCGGAGCATCTCAAAGACCTGAGGTACGGTAAAGCCTTTGTCGCTGCGCAGCAGGAAGTTGGCCAGGATCCCATTGGTGGTTTTGATGGCATCCCCTTGCCAGTGGCTTTTGACGAAGCTGCCCTCGTGAAGGGCATCCATCAGCTCCCTGAGGATGGGAACGGCTTTGGCAGCCGGCTCATCCATCACCCCCAGCAGCTCCATGGCATCCTGCATGTTGAAGATAAACTGGCGCTGGTAAAGGCTGTGGACATTGGTGCGGATGATGCCGTCCGGTTTGAGGACTTGGCGCATGCCTTTCAGCCCCGCCACCGGATCGTCCAGCAGGTAGAGCACGTCGTTGCAGGCGATGAAATCGAATTGCTCCCCCAAGGCCCTCAGGTCGGTGATGTCCATCACCTCGAAGCGCACGTCTGGAATCTGGTGAAACTCAAAGCGCTGCCGGGCCATTTTCAGGGATTCTGCCGAGATGTCCACCCCGACGAAGGTGGCACCCGGATTGGCCGTGGCCAGCACAAGGGTTTCCCAGCCGGAGCCACAGCCGGCGTTGAGCATTACTTTGCCCTCCGGTTTCACCACCTTGCGGTTGCGGCGATAGTAAGCGGTGGTGAGGCTGTTGGCAAAAAGCGCGAAGTTATCCGTAACCGTCTGCTCAATCGGCACATTCGGGTAGGGAAATTCGTCAAACTGCGCCTGAACCAAGCGGGACGTCGATTGCTCCGGCATAGGGATCCCTGCCTTTCTCAGCTTATCTAGGATTCTAAGGCGATCCCAGGGTTTAACCCAGGCGCTGCTCGGTTTCGGGATCGAACAGGTGGAAGCGATCCATATCGAAGATCACTTCCGCCCACTGGTTGACGCGAAGCTGGGTACGGGGATCCACGCGGGCCACAAACTCCTGCTCGGCCAGGATCCCTTCTCGGTCGCTGGTGCTGAGATAGAGGATTACTTCATGGCCCACCAGCTCCGTTACCGAGACCTTAGCCCGCACCGGGGCAGGTTGGATCCCTGGGGGTTGGTAGTGGGGATCGTGGATGTTTTCCGGGCGGATGCCGAAGATGACCGACTTGCCGACGTATTGCCAATAGGGCTCTGCCTGGTGGGGCGGGATGGCCACGCGGAAGGCGCCGGTATCGATCCAGAGGGTGCCCTCCTGCTCCCGCAGCTTGGCCTGGAAGAAATTCATGGCGGGGCTGCCGATGAACCCGGCCACAAACAGGTTGGCAGGGCGGGTGTAGAGGGTGTGGGGGGTATCCACCTGCTGCAGGCGGCCATCCTTCATGACGGCGATGCGGTTGCCCATGGTCATGGCCTCCACTTGGTCGTGGGTAACGTAGATAAAGGTGGTGCCCAGTTGCATGTGCAACTTGCTAATCTCGGCCCGCGCCTGTACCCGCAGCTTGGCATCCAAGTTGGAGAGGGGCTCATCCATCAAAAACACCGCCGGATTGCGCACGATGGCCCGCCCGACGGCAACCCGCTGCCGTTGCCCACCCGAAAGTTCCTTGGGCTTGCGGTTGAGCAGGTGTTCGATCCCAAGGCGCTTGGCCACCCCCCTAACCCGGCTTTCGATCTCCGCCCGTGGCAGGCCGCGCAGCTTGAGGCCAAAGGCCATGTTCTCGGCCACGGTCATGTGGGGGTAGAGGGCATAGGATTGGAAGACCATGGCGATATCCCGATCCTTGGGGGGGACATCGTTCACCCGTCGATCGCCAATGTAGATGGAGCCGGCGCTCACTTCTTCCAAGCCGGCCAGCATGCGCAGGGAGGTGGTTTTGCCGCAGCCGGAGGGGCCGACAAAGACGAGAAATTCCCCGTCTTCGACGGTGATGTTCAGGTCATGGACGGCGGTGGTGTCTCTGTAGCGCTTGGTAACGTGTTCGTAGGTAACGCTGGCCATGCTCTCAACCTTGGCTCCGTTGCGCACTCAAACCCTATCCAAAGCGGCGGGCAAAAGTCAAACGGGGTTCGGTTTAAGTTCGCTAGGGAAGGCTGGGGATCACTGCAGCGAACCCGGTTTATTCCTGGTTGAAATGAGCACAAGCTGAAAAACCAAAACGCAAGAAAGATTAAAAAAAGGTAGGCTCATCGCCTACCTCTAGGAGATCCTTTTTCCCATTGGGAAACTGCCCAACCTCTCGGCCTATCAGGAGACAACGCTCACTTTGACCACTTGGGCTTTTTCAGAGTCCGCTTTGGGCAGAGTCAGGGTGAGGATCCCATCTTTGTATTCGGCTTTCACCTGATCGTGTTTGATCCGGTTCGGCAGCGGGATCACCCGTTGGAAGCGCCCATAACGGAATTCAGTCCGGGTTACCCCTTTGTCTTCAGAGCGCTTCTCAAATCGCCGTTCCCCGGTGATGGAGACCGCTTCGGCTGTGGCTTGGATATCCAAGTCGTTGGGGTTCAAGCCGGGCAGCTCCAGCTTCAGGGTAATGGTTTCGGGATCATCGTGCATCTCCACTGCCGGCATGAAGGCAAAGCCGTCGGCCTCGGTGGTGCGAGGGATCAGCCGGTCGAACATCCGGTTCATTTCCCGTTGAATTTCGTCAATTTCACGAAATGGATCCCAGCGGACAAGAGCCATAGAGCATCCTCCTCCTCTATTACTTTGCTTTTTTGACTTCCAGTTCGAGTTTGGAGCTTAGCTTTTGGGGCTCAACTTTAGAGGTGCAAGCAAAACCTCTATGCTTCTAGTGTAGTCAAATCCGTTCCGGGAAATGTAGGGTTTTCTGGAATGTTTCTTAGGTGTTTACCCTACAGGTTTATCTATCCAAAACCCTCTGGGACTCCGTATGTTTGGGGCGGCGATGGGGTTTTGTTGGTAACCACATACTGAGGCCGGTTGCCACCATCACCAGCAGCCCCAGTCCGTTTAAGAACGGGTAAACCGCTTGCAGGTCGAGGGGGCCCCACTGCCCTTTGTGGATTTGGATCAGCCAGTAGTAGTCGAGGTTTTGGTTAAGGCGGGCAATTTGATAGAGGGATCCCGTTAGCACCGTTACCACCAACGGCAGGGCCAGAATGGGGGCAAGGGTGCGGTGGATGCGGCGGATCATCTTCGGATTCAGGGCCATTGGGCTTTCTCCAGGGCAATGGGGCGATCCCTGCCATGGTATCAGGGCGACCCAGGGCAGATTTGGAATCCTACTCCACCCTGCTCAAGAACGGATCCCGAGCAAATCCTCGATCTTGGGCATTTGCTCGGGGGGGATGACCCGTCCTTCTTCCTCAAAGCCAGGGATCTCGTGGAAGTTGAGGTAGCGGTACAGCTCGCCGGCAAAGGGCTGGATCTTGGTGGAGACGATCTCTCGGTACTCCTCAGGGGTAGGGATCCGGCCCAAAAGGGCGCAGGCGGCGGCCAGCTCGGCGGATCCCAGATAAACCCGCGCGTCTTTGCCCATGCGGTTGTTGAAGTTGCGGGTGGAGGTGGACATGACGGTGGCCCCGTCTTCCACGCGGGCTTGGTTGCCCATACACAAGCTGCATCCCGGCATTTCCGTTCTGGCCCCGGCGGCAGCAAAGATGCCGTATACGCCTTCCGAGCGCAGTTGTGCCTCATCCATGCGGGTGGGCGGACAGATCCAGAATTGGCGCACCTTGGCCCGCCCTTGGCCTTCCAGGATTTTGGCGGCGGCGCGGTAGTGGCCGATGTTGGTCATGCAGGAGCCGATGAAAACTTCGTCAATCTTGATCGGCGTATCGGGGTTGCCGGCGGCGTGTTGGGCATGGACTTCGCTCAGGGTCATCACCTTGTCGGGATCGTTGGGGGCACAGACAATTGGCTCGGTGATGGTGCTGAGGTCGATTTCGATGACTTCGGCGTATTCAGCGTCGGCATCCGCCTCCAGGAGAGTGGGGTTGGCCAGCCAGGCCTCCATTTTGGCGATGCGCCGCAGCAAGGTTCTCGCATCCTGATAGCCGCGGGCGATCAGGTTTTTCAGCAGCACCACGTTGGAGCGCAGATATTCTGAGACCGTCTCGAGGCTCAGCTGGATGGTACAGCCGGCACAGTTGCGCTCTGCCGAGGCATCGGTAAACTCGAAGGCCTGCTCCACCTTCAGATGCGGCAGGCCCTCGATTTCCATGATGCGCCCGGCAAAGACGTTTTTCTTGCCTTTTTTCTCAACGGTGAGCAGCCCCCTCTGAATGGCCACGTAGGGGATGGCATGGACAATGTCCCGCAGGGTGATCCCCGGCTGCAGTTCCCCCTTAAAGCGCACCAGCACCGATTCCGGCATGTCCAAGGGCATCACCCCCATGGCGGCGGCAAAGGCCACCAGACCGGATCCCGCCGGGAAGGAGATCCCCAAGGGGAAGCGGGTGTGGGAGTCGCCCCCGGTGCCGACGGTATCCGGCAGGAGCATGCGGTTGAGCCAGGAGTGGATAATGCCATCGCCGGGACGCAGGACAACGCCCCCGCGGGAAGCGAAAAAGTCGGGCAGCTCTTTGTGGATCTGGATGTCCACCGGCTTGGGATAGGCGGCGGTGTGGCAAAAGCTCTGCAGCACTAGGTCGGCGTTGAAGCCCAGACAGGCCAGCTCCTTCAGCTCATCGCGGGTCATGGGGCCGGTGGTGTCCTGGGATCCCACCGTGGTAATGAGGGGCTCACAACTGGTGCCCGGGCGCACGCCTGGCAGCCCACAGGCTTTGCCCACGATTTTTTGCGCTAGGGTATAGCCTTTGCCGGTGTCTGCCGGTGGAGTGGGGCGGATAAACAAGGTCGAGGGAGGCAAACCCAAGGCTTGGCGGGTTTTGTCGGTGAGGGCACGGCCAATCAACAGGGGAATACGTCCCCCCGCCCGCACTTCGTCGGGGAGGGTCACGGGCCGCAGGGAAAAGGTGGAGAGAACCTGGCCGGCCTCAGAGCGGATCACGCCTTCGTAGGGGCAAATGGTAACCACCATGCCGGTTTCCAGGCGGGAGACATCGCACTGGATGGGCAAGGCCCCGGCATCTTCGGCGGTGTTGAAGAAGATGGGCGCAATGGTGCCCCCCAGGATCACCCCCCCAGCCCGCTTGTTGGGCACATGGGGAATGTCGTGGCCGATGTGCCAGAGCAGCGAGTTGAGGGCGGATTTGCGGGAGGATCCCGTGCCCACCACATCCCCCACAAAGGCAACGGGATGGCCGCGGCGCTTCAGCTCGGCAATGGTAACCAGGGATCCCGGAGCGCGGGACTCCAGCATGGCTTGGGCGTGGAGGGGGATATCCGGGCGGGTGGTGGCGTGGGCGGCGGGGGAAAGGTCATCGGTGTTGATCTCGCCGGCAACCTTGAACACTGTTACAGTGATTGCTGCGGCCAGGGGAGCTTTGGCGGTAAACCATTCGCCCTTGGCCCAGGACTCGATCACCTGTTGGGCATAGGCATTGCCGGACTGGCTCAGCTCCAGCACGTCGTGAAAGGCATCGAAAACCAGCAGGGTGTGGCTGAGGGCGCGGGCTGCTGCCGCTGCAATCTCACTCCGGGGATCCCGCAACAGATCCAGCAAAACCTGGACGTTGTAGCCCCCCAGCATGGTGCCCAAGAGCTCCACCGCCCGCAGGGGAGTGACCAACGGGGATTCAACCTCCTCCTTGGCCACAGCGGCCAAAAAGCCCGCTTTCACATAGGCGGCTTCATCGACCCCCGGCGGGACGCGCTCTGTTAAGAGGTGCAACAAAAAGGCTTCTTCGCCGGCAGGCGGGCCTTCAGGAGCTCGCACACCTGGCTGGTCTGGGCAGCGTTTAAGGGCAGCGGCGGGATCCCTTGGCCTCGCGGGCAGCGGCGTGTTGGCGGTATTCGGCCAGCATGGGGGTTTAGGCACTCGACGTGGGTATTTATTCTACCGCTAGCTCGGCAGAGGAAAGGTCCTCGAGAAGGGATCCCATTCGCTGGCGGTAACTCAGTTTGGCCTAGGATAGCTCCGCCAACAGCTCTTTTTGGTAAAGGCCAATACAAGCTTGGATCAAGTCGTCCAGCTCCCCATCCAAGATGGGCTGCAGAGGGAAATTCTGGTTGAGGCGGTGGTCGGTAACGCGGTTGTCCTTGTAGTTGTAGGTGCGAATTTTTTCCGAGCGGGATCCCGTTCCCACCTGCATGCGCCGAGCAGAGCTGATGGAGGCCTGTTGCTCCTGCAGCTTCATCTCGTAGAGTTTGGCCCGCAAAATCTGCATGGCCCGCTGGCGGTTCTGCAGTTGGGAACGCTCCTCGGTACAAAACACCCGGATCCCGGTGGGCTTGTGGAGAAGATCCACCGCCGTCTCCACCTTGTTCACGTTTTGGCCGCCTGCCCCCCCGGAACGTGCCGTTTTGATTTCGATGTCTTTCGGGTCGATGACCACCTCCACCTCGTCCACCTCTGGCATCACCGCCACCGTGGCCGTCGAGGTGTGGACACGGCCTTGCGCTTCGGTGACGGGCACCCGCTGCACCCGATGCACGCCAGCTTCAAACTTGAGCTTGCTGTACACCTGATCCCCTTGAATCTCCAGGATCGCCTCTTTGTAGCCCCCCAGCTCTCCTTCCGAGAGGCTCGCCAGACGCACCGACCAGCCCAGCTTTTCGGCGTAGCGGGTGTACATGCGGGCCAGATCCGCCGCCCACAGCGCCGCCTCCTCCCCACCGGTGCCGGCGCGAATCTCCAACATGATGTTCTTGTCGTCGTTGGGATCCCGGGGCAGCAGCAGCAGGGTGAGCTTTTCCTCCAGTTGTTCTTGGCGGGCCCGCAGTTGCTCAAGTTCCGCTCTTGCCATCGCCTCCAGCTCCGGGTCGGAGGCCGATTCCCGCAAAAGTTCTTCCGTCTGTTGCAGATCGCGATTCAGCTTTTGCCAGTCGTGAAAAGCCTGGACGGTGGCCTCCAAGGAGGAGCGGGCCTTGGCAATCCGCTGCAGCTCAGCTGGATCCGTGGCCACGTCCGGATCGGCCAAGCGCACCGTCAGCTCCTGAAAGGTGGCTTCAACATTCTTAAGCTGGTCGATCAGTTGAGCAGAAGCCATAGATTCGCAATACCCAGGGATCCAAGCGTTGCCCACACCCGGAGGGGGGAACCTCTACTTGGCCTTTTTGCCACCTCCCATGCCGTATTTGCGCATGAACTTCTCCACCCGGCCTTCGCTGTCGATGATCTTTTGGCTGCCGGTGAAAAAGGGATGGTTGCCCGACCAAACATCCACCCTGAGCTCCGGCTTGGTGGATCCCACCGTCATCACCACTTCGCCATTGCAGATGACTTTGGCTTCTGGATACCACTGCGGGTGCAATCCTTTCTTGGGCATAACCCTCTCCTCCTCTGGGCCTGTTTCTATACCCTTGTCTATCAACATCTTCCTCTAAAAACAACGGCAGGGATCCCTAGCGCTTCGAGTACTGGGGAGCCTTGCGGGCCTTGCGCAGGCCGTATTTCTTCCGCTCCACGGCGCGCGGATCCCGTTTCAGATAACCCTCTACTTTCAAAGGGCCGCGATTGGCCGGATCCACCTCGCAGAGGGCGCGCGCCACCCCCAGCTTGATCGCATCCGCCTGGCCGTGAACGCCGCCGCCATGGGCTCGCACCAGAATATCGTAGGAGTTTTCCAGACCAAGGATCTCCAGCGGCCCCTTCACACTGGCCAGCAGGGCTTCTTGATACTGCAGATACTGGTCTCCCGGCCTGTCGTTGATGATGATTTTGCCCGTGCCGGGCACCAAACGCACGCGGGCAACGGCGGTTTTGCGGCGTCCCGTTCCCCAATAAACGGCTCGTTGGCTGCTCGCTTGAGTCATGCTTTGGCTCCTGGGATCATGTTGAGGGGATAAACCTGGGGTTGCTGGGCCTCATGAGGGTGGTTTGGCCCGACATAAACTTTCAACTTGGTGAATTGCCGCCGGCCCAAACGGGTGTGGGGCAACATTCCCTTGACCGCTTTTTCCACCACCCGCTCCGGCAGGCGCGCCTGCAGTTGGGCAAAGGTTTCCACTTTCATGCCGCCGGGACGGCCAGAGTGGCGGCGGTAGAGCTTTTGGGTGCGCTTTTTGCCAGTGACCACCACTTTCTCAGCGTTGATCACAATTACATAGTCCCCCGTATCCAGGTGAGGGGTGAAGTCCGGTTTGTGCTTACCCCGCAAGAGGGTGGCCACAGCGGCGGCCAAGCGGCCCAGGCGCTGATTGGCAGCATCCACCAGATACCAGCGGGGCGCCAGAGTTTCGGGGTTGGGAAGGGGAGTTTTGTTCATGGCAGCCAAGGAAACATATCAGGACAAGCTTGGAGATCGCCCAGATCAACCGCAGGAATGGGCCAACGCAGCCGGCGACCGGAGGGCGGAGGGAGGCTCTGTGGGCAAGGCCCAAAAGGGCAGCGAGTGGGCGAACTGTTGACCGAAGGGATCCGCAGCATAGCCCACATCCGTCAGGCACAGCCCTTGCGGAGGAGCGCTGTAGCGGGTGCGCATCTGGCTCCAGTCGTTGTGTTGCCACAGGTGGACAAACTGTGCCGGGCTGAGCTGGCCCCGGCCCACCACCTCTAGGGATCCCACCAAGAGCCGCATCATCCGGTAGAGGAAGCCGCTGGCCTGCACCTCGATGCTGATCAAGTCCCCCAGCCGCTGGCAGAGCACCTCCTGCACCTGTACCCGCGAGTGGGGCCGATCCGATCCCCGCCGCCGGAAGGCTTCCAAGCTGTGCTCCCCCAGCAGGGAATTCAGGGCTTCCGCCATCGGCTCCACCTGCAGAGGCCAACGCACTTGCCAGCTAAAGAGGCGCCAGAACACATCCGGTCGCTCCCGGTTCAGGATCAGGTAGCGGTAGCGGCGCCAGCGAGCCGAAAAGCGGGCGTGCCAGGAGTCAGGCACTTGAGCAGAAGCCAGCACTACCACATCTTCCGGCAGACAGTCGTTCAGCACCCTCGACCACTCCGCCGCAGGGATACCGGAGGTGGTGTCGAAGTGGGCCACCTGGCCTGCAGCATGAACCCCCGTATCGGTGCGACCGGCCCCATAGAGGGTTACCGGATGCCCCGCCCGCGACGCAATCGCCTCCTCCAGCACCCCTTGCACGGTACGGCGGGCTGCCTGGCGCTGCCAGCCATAGAACCTGCTGCCGAGGTACTGAATTCTCAGGGCAATGCGACGGTACGGCATGGATCCCTTTCCGCTACACCAGCTCGATGACCGCCATTTCTGCTCCATCCCCCCGCCGATGCACGGTGCGCAAGATGCGGGTATAGCCACCGGGCCGATCCCGGTAGCGCTCAGGAGCCTGCTCAAACAGGGAGCGCACCAGCTCCTTGTCGTAGATGTAGGCCAGCGCCTGTCGCCGCGCCGCCAGGGATCCCTCTTTGGCCAGGGTAATCATCTTCTCAGTGGTGGCCCGAATGGCTTTGGCGCGGGCTTTGGTGGTGGTGATCCGCCCTTCCCGCAGCAGAGCCGTGGTCAGCGCCCGCATCAGGGCCTTGCGCTGGTCGGCGGGCTTGTTGAGGTGGGGGGTACGACGGCGGTGGCGCATGGTAACCTCTGCCTTTTGTCCTACAGTCTTCGGGGATCCTTGGGTTTTGACGCGGTCGTGCCGGCGGTGCCGATACTTTGGACGGAACCTGAACCCTACGCCTTGCCCTTTTCGCGGGTGCGGGGCAGCGTCAGACCAAAGCGGTTTTTCAAGGCCTGCACCACCTCTTCGGCAGATTTCTGGCCAAAGTTTTTGATCTCCAGCAGATCTTCCTCGGTGTAGACCAGCAGATCGGCCACCGTGTTGATCTGAGCTCGCTTCAGGCAGTTGTAGGCCCGCACCGATAGCTGCAGCTCCTCGATGGGGATCTGGTTTTTCTGGTTGTCCTCGGCTGGCTGGGGCGGCACAGGGGTATCGAAGCTGACCTCCTGCAGCGGCGAGAACAAGCCCACCAAAATGCGGGCGGCTTGGCTGAGGGCCTCTTGCGGGGTGAGGCTGCCGTTGGTCCAGACTTCCAATATTAGCCGATCTTTTTCCAAAGATTGGCCGACCCGGGCTGCTTCCACGGCGTAGTTCACCTTGCGCACCGGCATGAAGACAGAGTCGATCTGCAGAAAATCGATTGCCATCGCCTTGCTGTCAGAGTAATCGACGGCGCGGTAGCCATGTCCTCGGCCAATCATGAACTCCATTTCCAAAATTGCCCCTTCCGCCAGGGTGGCAATGTGGTGACGGGGGTTGATCACCTCCACGTCGCTGGGCAATTGCAGCTTCTCGGCGGTGACTTCCCCTGGCCCCTGAGCCACCAAACGGCCCACCTGAGTATCGGGAGCGGTGGAGCGCAGCACCAACTCCTTCATGTTCAGAAGGATCTCCATCACGTCTTCCCGCACCCCCGGCACCGTGGAAAACTCGTGGGTCACCCCGGCAATGCGTACAGCGGTCACCGCCGTCCCTTCTAGATTGGAGAGCAACACCCGCCGCAAAGCGTTGCCCACCGTGATCCCTTGGCCGCGCTCCAGTGGCCCCAGAGCAAATTTGCCGTAGTGAACGCCGTTATCATCCCGATGAGATTCAACACACTCGGTCTGGTAAGCAACAGCGCTTGAGCTCGCTTTGCTGCCGAGAGAGTGGGGGAGGGTTCGGCTGGTTTGAATCATCATAGTGGCCCCGTCCGTCTGGCTCGATATCCGTTTGGAGAACTGATGAAACTTCGAGGTCATCTCACGCTTGGGCAGACCTTCGCTGGGGCATGGCGTAGCTCTGGAGAAAACCCCCTACAGACGCTCGACCAGCCCTCAACGCGGGATCCTTCAGACACGCCGCCGCTTGGGAGGACGGCAACCGTTGTGGGGAATGGGGGTAATATCTCGAATCAGAGTAATTTCCAGGCCCGTTGCCTGTAGAGCGCGAATGGCGGTTTCCCGACCGGCTCCCGGCCCGCTCACCATCACTTCGATCTGGCGCATGCCGTTCTCCATGGCTTGACGCGCCGCACTTTCTGCTGCCATTTGGGCGGCGAAGGGAGTGCCCTTTTTGGCCCCTTTGAAGCCCGTAGAACCTGCCGAGGCCCAAGACACCACATCGCCGTTGGGATCCGTGATGGTGACGATGGTGTTGTTGAAGGTGGACTGAATGTAGGCCACCCCATTGGGGATGTTCTTTTTAACCTTACGTCCGCGCCGTTGCTGCCGAGCCATGATCCAGGTGTCCTCGCAATCGACTGTTTGGGGTTGAGATTCGGGATGGTGGGAGACTTTTGCCTTCCGCGCAAAGTCCAGCGACTACTTCTTGGCGGGAGCTTTCTTCTTGCCGGCCACCGTTTTCCTGACCCCCTTGCGGGTGCGGGCGTTGGTGCGGGTGCGCTGACCACGCACGGGCAGACCCAGGCGATGGCGACGACCTCGATAGGTGCCGATGTCGATCAGCCGCTTGATGTTCATCGCCTCCTGGCGGCGCAGATCCCCTTCTACCTGGTATTCGCCCTCCACCACCGTCCGTAGGGCGGCCACCTCAGCGTCGGTGAGGTCGCGGGTACGAGTATCCGGATTGATACCGGTCTTCGCCAAAATCTGGCGGGAGCGGGTTAGCCCAATGCCGTAAATGTAGGTGAGGGCAATCTCCACTCGCTTTTCTCGGGGGATGTCAACTCCCGCAATCCGTGCCATAGTCAGGGGTACCTTTCAAATCAAACCAACTCGTCAAACCAACTCGAACACACTTGCCCAGTAAGGATTGAGTTGCCTGCCTGAGATGGGATCCTCATTCAGAGAAATGTTGCTGTAGAGATGCCGGTCTTGGGATCCATGCTCACCGAGAGGTCTAGCCAACGTTTTGCTCGGTTGTGTCGGAAGCCTTTGCCTCTGTCTCCCGTTGCAGGCTGAACCCACCCACCATCGACCCTCTAGCCCTGCCGCTGCTTGTGCTTGGGGTTGGAAGAACAAATGACCATCACCCGACCGTGGCGGCGGATGACCCGGCATTTTTCGCAGATCCGACGGACGGAAGGCCGTACCTTCATGGTTGATCCTGACAAAACCAGCGAATATCCATTCTATGTTCGTCTGGGCAACCTGTCAAAATGTGTTTGGGTTTGCTGACAGCGAGCGGACAGTCGGGTTGGCTATGCTGGTTGGGCGAGGATCTCCTGAGTCAAAGTAGGCGCGACTGTGGAGTGGAGAAGGCCATGCGGTGGCAATGGCTGGTTGTGCTGAGTGGTGTGCTGGGGCTGGGATCCCCTGTGTTGGGGCAAGGGATCCCTTCGCCGGAGGCAGGCTCTTCCTCTGCTGGGAGGAACTTTTCTGCGGATGGGAACGGCCTGAGGACAGAGGGGGATTGGCTTTTGCCGTTGCGCAGCTCTGCCGATCGCATCGATGGGGTACCGGATCGGGGCTGGGTTGCGGTTGGGCTGTTGGAGGAGCAGGCCGTGACCCTGCTGGATGGGGCCAGCGGGGATCCCCTGTGGCAGGTGGCGGTGGGGTTTGCTCCCAGTGTGGTGCGGGTGGATGAGGCGCGGCAGGTGGTCTATGCCTCTGGCCCCAATGCCCCTGGGCTGGTGGCCCTCGATCTGCTGACGGGGGAGCTGATTCAGGCCTATGGGTTGCCGGCGGGAGTTTTGGATATTGCCGTGGATGGGGTCACAGGGCGGGTTTTCGCCTCCATGCCTTCTGCCCAGAGTTTGGCGGTGATGGCTGCTCCCCTTCGCAGCAGCGGTGCGGAGCACAAACGCCAAAGCGACCCCTCAGAGCAGCCGCAAGCCCGCAATTTGCCGATGCCCGGCCCCCCTTTGGCGCTGGCCTACGATGCGGAGCGGGGATCCCTGTTTGTGGGTCTAGCCGGGGAGGATCCCCTCAGCTTGCTGGTGGTCAACCCGGACAATGGGGAGCTGTTGGCCCGTTGGCGGGGCGGTCATACTCCGGAAGCGATGGCTTTGGATGCCGAACGGCAACGCTTGGTGGTGCTCAACTCGGGCAGCCAAGATCTAACAGTGCTGGATCTGAGCCGCAGCGGCGAGGCCCTGCAGCGGGTTGGCCTGGATTGGCGACCGACGCGGCTGGCCCTTTCCCCTGATGGACGTTGGGCTTACGTGACCTCCCGCGATAGCGACCGCCTGCAGCTGGTGGATTTACAGACGGGGCGATTGGTGGCCTCGCTGCGGCTGCAGGGACAGCCGACGGGTCTGGTGATGCTGGGGGAGCGGGATCTGTGGGTGGTGGCAGCAGGGATCCCAGCTTTGCGCCGTTTGCAGGATATTCAGGCTCAAGTTGGCGACGGCGGGACAGAGGTCCTGAACGGGGGAGTCCCCTCTCCAGGCAACCGCGGTGTGGTGACCGGGCGGGTGCTGGATATTGCCGGCCAACCTGTTCAGACGGGGGTTTTGCACTTGGCCGCCACGCCAACCCAACCCCAGCAAACTGTTCGCATTGCTGCCGACGGCACTTATGTGCTGCCGGAACTGCCGGCTGGCCTGTATTTGGTGGATGTGGAGGTGCCGGGTTTTCCGCTGACCAGCACCCAGGTGGAAGTCCGGGCCGGCTTTGTCTCCACTCAGGATATTCGTCTGCCGCCCGGGGAACCGACCCGCCAGCCGGAGGGCATTGGCCTTTTGCCCGATGAACCCGTTTACTCGGATGAGCTGGCCCGCCACCTCAGCATGGCCCTGAAGGAGTTGCAGCCCCAGCGACCGGTACTGCTCTTGAAGGGGCCTCTGGGGCCGGATCCCCGGTTTGAGCCGCTTCTGCCCCTCACCCAGGGCCTGACTTTGTTGGATCGGGATGAGCGCTACACCTCCGATTTGGCCAAGCTGAAGGTGATCGGGGATGCCCTGGGATTGCGCTATATCCTCTTGACCCAGATGCAGATCTCGCAGGACTACAACCGCCAGGGCAACTCTCTGCTGAATACGGCCTTACGCTTTGTGGCCCCGACGGTGCCGGTGGAAATTCCCAACTTCACCCCCAACCAGCTGCGCAGCCGCGGGGTGGTGGTGGTGGTGGACTTGCAGAGGGATCGGCCTGGGGATCGGGCTCGCTACTACGAAGCCTATGGGCGGGATGATGTGGGCGGGGATCCGATGTTTGAAGATGCGGCAGCGGGCCTGTTTCGGCTGCAGGTGCGCAACATGGTGCCGGTGTTTGTCCAACAATGGCAAGCCAACAACCCCTTTTCGGGGTGAGGATCCCTGCAGCACCCGTCAGTGGCGCAAAGCAGAATAGAACCGACTGCTATTACCGGATGCAACCTTCGCCATGCCTCTTCTCTTCTTCCATCCTCTCCGGCGCAGGATCAGCTATCGCTACGCGACGCTCTCGCGAACAGGCAGTCTGGCCCTCTGCGGCTGGCTGGCACTGACTTCAGGAGCGCTGGCTCAGGCTCCGGCCACCCCCATTCCACGGTTGACGCCGTTGTTTCCCTTTCAAGACAAAGGGCAGCCCCAGGGAACAGCACGGCTGGTGGGGCAGGTGAGCAACAGCGTGGGACAACCTGTGGCGGGGGCACAGGTGCAGTTGGAGGGCATGGAGAACCCCAATCAGCCGATTCAAACCGATGAGCGGGGCGCTTTTGAGCTAGACCATGCCCCAGCCGGGCGCCGGATGTTGACGGTGTGGCACCCCGACTATGAAAAGGCAGAGCAGGAGATCCTCCTGCAAGGGGGCCTGACCACCCCTGTGGATGTGGTTTTGCAGGTGCCCATTCGGCCTCAACCCCGCCGTCGCCTTGGCATTTTGGGGGTGGGAGGGTTGGAGCATACCCAACTGTTGGGCCAGCGCCTGGCCATAGAGGCGGTGCGTCTGGGCTTGATCCCCAACGGCGAGAAGGTGGTGCCTCTGGACAACCGTCGCATTCAGCCCATTTTGCAGAAGGTGGGCTGGCCCATCTACGAACTGTTTGAGTGGGATCGCCGCAAGCCCGAAGCAGTAGGCCAATTTTTCGATTACCTGGGCCTGGAAGCCATCGTCATCGCCCGCGTCGATGTCCTCACCCGACCGGCTTCGCCAACGGAGTTGAGCCTGCGTTCCCGCAGCCGCCTGGAACTGTGGCGGTTTGATGAGCAAGGCAACCTGGTGGCGGATGTCTTGGCCGAGGCCAGTCGCGATCAGGTGGAGCGGAGCAACCTCAATGCTGCCGAGCTGGCCCAGCTTTATCAAATCCAAGTCACCCAGATGGCTGCTGAGGTGGGATCCCGCTGGAAGGAGCATCACCCGCTGGCCCAGTACCTAGAACTGGCTCAGGGAGAAGCCCCACCCCCACGCTCTCGCCTGGATACGGCTGTGGAGCTGCGCATCCCCTCTGCCACACCGACTCCCTAGGTCTTAAGCAGAACAGCTCCGGGATCTCTTCTGTTGTCGTGAAAGGGATTGTCCTCTGAGTTCGTCTAGCAACGACGGGAGGAGCCGCCCGAAGAGTGGCGAGAAGAGCTGCCCCCCGATGAAGGGCGGGAGGAGGAGCCGAAAGAGCCAGAAGAGCGCGAGGAGCCGCCACAACAGGAGCTTGCAAAGCTTGGATCTGGTTTTGCAGTTGTCTGCAGCGACGCTGCCTGCGCCAGTACATTGTGCCGCCGATTATCCCTGCAGCACCTGCCCCCACCCCTACCAACGGCCAGGGCGAAGGGGGAGGCGGGTAGGTCATGCCTCTGTTGAATTGCTGCCCGGCGCTGCAGCCGGCCTGACCGCGTCAGCGCTGCAGTTCCCCCCCCAGCGCTTTGCTCCTGACGCCAGCTGTCCCATGGGCTATTTTTGCTGGGGATCCCTTCCGATGGCGCGATAGGGCGAGCCACCCCAGTTTCAAGGCCAACCCCAGCACCTGCCAGCCGCGCAACCGGATCACCAGGGATCCCCATCCGTGCCAACCGATGCGAGCGAAGGTCAAGCGCAGGTGTTGGGCCAACTGAGGGGGTAGAGCGGCGATTAGTCCCAAGCATTGCCCCGTCAAAGCCGGATCGGCAAAGCCAATTTCCACCCCTCCTTGCCAAGATTGGATGTGGAGCTGCTTGCCCAGCTTCCACAGGTAGGGCCAATCTCTGGGGGAGCAACGTTCTCCCCGCTGCGCCGGCCAACGGCCGCGAAGGCGCAGGGATCCCCAACGCCATTCCCAGCCACGGCGGCTGCCCCGCACAGTCCACCCCCCCCACCCGTGCCATTTCCAGATCCAGGCAAGGGGGCCCTGCCAGGGTTTGCGGTAGTACACGA
The DNA here is from genome assembly GCF_047461575.1 of Synechococcus sp. W60.1. Taxonomy (NCBI): domain Bacteria; kingdom Bacillati; phylum Cyanobacteriota; class Cyanophyceae; order Synechococcales; family Synechococcaceae; genus Synechococcus; species Synechococcus sp. W60.1. Next base: position 388,389 of record NZ_JANSHL010000002.1, read on the forward strand.
TGAGCCGTTGAGGCCAGAACAAGAGAGTTCCCACAAAGACGGCCAGCAGCAATCCCAAAGGACTCCGTCCCGCTAACGCGAACAGCTTGAGCACCGACTGGGATCCTCCGCGGTCAATCCATAGCGGGCCAGAAAACGGGGCAAATCGACCACCAGGCAGGTGTAGGATCCCTGCATCACCAGCCGCTCCTGCTGGGTGATCTCCACCTGAAACTGAATGCGTCTTCCCTCCACGGCCACGACTTCGACCCGAACCTGCAAGGGATCCCCCGCCACCGCTGCCGACCGATGTTCCAAGGCAAAGCGGATCCCGACCGCCGCTTCCTCCGGCTCGTAGAAGGGCTGCAAGGTGGTGTGGCTGCACCGCTCGATCAACGTCAACAAAGCCGGGGATCCGATCACCTTCACACCGGGGTTGCCCAGAGCCTCAGCGGTTTGTTCTGGGCCGAGGATCCCTTGCCAGGTGCCAAGGGTGCCCAAGGGAACGGGTTTCATCTCCGCACAACCAGAGTGCTCCGCACCGCTAACGCGAACAGCGGGCAGGGGCGCGCATTCTCCTGGATTGCCACAGGCTCCAGCCTTGCCAGAGCAGGAGAATCAACGCCAGGATCCCGACCACCCCGGCCAGCACCAGCGCCCGTTCCCAGCGGGTGGCATGGAAGCCGGTTACCGTCCAATCGCGGCTGAGGTTGGATCCCAGAATGGCAAGCACAGCCAGGCCCAAACCTCGGATCCCCAGAGATTCCGCCCCTCTTCCCTCCTGCTGCAGGAGGATGGGCTGCAGCGCCGCCAGGATCAAAGCAGTCATCAAAGCTCCCAACAGGAAGGCCGCTTGCGGCTGAGCGTGAATGAAGTAGCCCACCCCCACCGGCAGAGCCAGGCTGGCCAGCGTCAGAGCGATCCCCGTCTGCAGGGGTTTGTCTGGCCCATACAGCCAGTGCAGGAGCGCCGCCAGCGCCATGGCCGCCATGCCCAGGTACAGCGCCGCCGACACATAGGGCTGGGTGAGGTCGATCCCGGCAACCTGCAGGTTGAACTGGTGCAACAGGTTTTGCAGCAGAGGGCGGGCCGACAAGAAGAGGGCTGCCATCGCCCCCCAACGGCTGGGAAAAGCCAGACATCCCAGCCCCAAGAGGGCCGCCCCGTAGGATCCCCCCAGCCGCAACGCCAGCCGCGCTCCTCCCCCCACCAGCGTTAGGCCCACACAGGCCCGCCAGAGCAGCCGTCCTTGTTGCTCGGCAACGCTGACGCGACCGGCTAAAGCCTCCGGCCCGCTGACATGAGCAGGTTCCCCTGGCGCAGGGATCCCCCGTCCCGTCTGGTTCTCCAAGGCAAGCAAGGCCCACGAGAGCAGCACCCCTGCCCCGTAGAGCAAGGCCCAAAAGGGATCCTGGTATAGGCCGTTGCGGGTCAAGGCCAAGGCCAGCGCCAACGCTACCAGCCACCCCACCCCATGCCCCACTGCCGACAGCAGCCCGGGGGAGTCTTCTGAGGCGGTCAAGAGCGGCACAGTGCCTGCCACCAAGCTGAGGGCGGCCAGCCCCACCGGCAACAGCACCTGCCAAGGGAGATCCGGCTGGGATCCCATCTCCAGCAGGCGAGATCCCCAGGTTATGGCGGCAATGCCGCTCCACCCCTGGCCCAGCGCCATCAGCAACGACAGGGCTTCCGCTGCGGCCAAGACCCCCAGCAAAGGGATCCCCACCAAGCCCATCCCCAGGCCGCAGCCCCACAGAAAGAGCATTCCATGCTGCTCCGCAATGCCGATGCGACTGGGGGAGCCGATAGCCAGACTTTGCCAGGCCGCCAAACTGAGCAACAGCACCACCAGCCCTTGCCCGGCCCGACCGCAGCCACTCAACCCCAGTAAACCCACCCCCACCAGGCCCCCCAACAACAAAGCCAGGGGGATCAGATCCGGCAACTGACCCAGCCAGCACCCCAGCGCTGCCAACGCCACCAAGCCCAGCCCCACTGCCGGTTGCCAGCGGCGAACGGATCCCCAGCAGCGATATCGAATCGCTTCCAACAGCAAGACCACCAAGCCAATCGCGGCCGCAATCGCCAAAACTCCACCCAGCATGTGCTCCCTCCTTTCAAGCCCTGCACCAACTATCGCCTATCGCTGTCCGGTCATCATCGCCATTCAGCTAGAAATCGCAGGAGCCCCGCACTGTACCCGTAGGGTCGGTGTCGGGAGGAATGCGCTTTGATGAAGTACAATGAACTCATGAGCCAAATCCTGACCGTCTCCTGCAAGCTCAAGGTGTCCCAGTCGCAAGCCGCAAAGTTGGATGCGACAATGGATGCCTTTGTGCAGGCGTTGAACTGGGTCAACCAAAACACACCAGAAAAAGTAGTCAACGCAGTCAAACTCCAATCCCTTTGCTATTACCAGATTCGCGCTCGGTTTGGCTTGTCCAGTAATCTGGCCCAGCAGGTCTGCAGACGGGTGGCAGGCGCTCGCAAAGTGGCGAGACAGCGCAACCGTCCAGTTAAAGAGTTCAAGCGTAGGTTCGTTACCTACGATGCACGTATCTTCTCGTTTCGCGAGAAAGACTGGACAGTGTCGCTTGCCACGGTTGATGGAAGAGAACGCTTTGAGCTAGCCATTGGCAACTACCAGAGGGGAATGCTGGCTGGCTCTAACCCCAAATCGGCCACCCTAGTCCAGCGGAAGGACGGCTCCTACTCCATCCAGATTTGTGTCGAGGCAGAGCCCCCCAAGCAACAGAACACCGACAAGGTGATTGGTGTTGACCTGGGACGGCGAGACATTGCACATACCTCCGAAGGAGACAACTGGAATGGACAGCAGCTGAACAAAGTCCGAGATCACTACTGTCGGTTAAGAGCGTCTCTTCAGCGCAAGGCCAGTAAGGGCACCCGCAGTTCGCGGCGCAGATGCAGAGAACTGTTGCAACGGCTGTCTGGCAAGGAGAGACGCTTTCAAACGTGGGTCAATCATCGCATCTCCAAAGCTATTGTCTCTAGGGCAAAGGCTACCAACAGCGCTATCGCTCTGGAAGACCTGACAGGGATTCGGGAAAGAGTCAATCAACAACCCCGCAGCAAAACCGAAAGGCGCAGGGCCAACAGTTGGGCGTTCTACCAACTACGTCAATTTCTGGAATACAAGGCGAGGGTTGCAGGGGTTTCTCTGATTCTTGTTCCGCCTGCTTACACGTCGCAGACCTGCCACCGGTGCTTACACATCCACCCTGAGCAGGGTAAGTCCTACCGCAGTGGCAAGTCGTTCAAGTGTGGGCACTGTGGATGGGAAGGGGATGCGGATTTGAATGGTGCGAATGTGATTGCGCTCTTGGGGGCTGCTGTAAACCAGCCTAGAGGTTCGGGCTTGTTTTGTTCTCTGGTAGAGCAGAGCAGGCCCAGGGCTACTGAAAGCCCGCTCCGTACCGCTTAGCGGTCGGAGTCGGGTAGTTTACGTTTGCTCCTTGCCCCAGACCCGATGGGGAGCAAATGCGTTTGCGTTTGTGAAAGCATCGCGCAGCGATAACGCAAAGATAAGCTGGAGAAGAGCAGCGAGCGGGCGTTCATGTCTTCAGAGCATTACAAGTTCGACCTTTTCTTGCGCTACCACCGAGAGCAAGCCCGGTGGGCGCGTCAACTGGCGGAGCGGCTGGATCGCGAGGGTTTCAAAGTCTGGTTTGACCGCTGGATGCTGCAGCCGGGGGATAACCGCAAGCTGGAGCTGCAACTGGCCATCGAACAATGCCGCTGGGTGGGAGTGGTGGCCTCTCCAGAGTTTGTTGCCGATCCCTGGCCAAGGGATGAGCTGTACAGCGGGTTTCCCCATGCCCCGGCACGACAAAACCAGCGCCTGCTGACGCTGCTGCACACCCCCACTGAGCTACCCCGCCCCCTGGAAGAGGCGCCCCTGCTGGATTTTACCGGCTCAGAAGAGGATCCGGTGCTGTTTGAGTACCGCGCCTTGGAGCTAATGCACTTTTTGGATCCCAGCTTCCCTGCCCCCGGGGATCTGCAGCGGTTCCGGCTGCAATACCGCCGCCGTGAGGGGAAAGAGTCCCTGGAAGATGAAGAGGTGCGGGGATTTCAGGCCTTTTTGCGGGCCATCCAGATGGCCATCCTGCGCATTGCCACAGGCGAAACCCCCTCCGCCACGCCAGAAGAAGGAGCGCGTCAGATCGCCATTTTGCAGTTCATTCAGCGGCTGTTTCAGTGGAACAGTGCCGACATCCAATTCGAGCGGGGGGAAGACTGGCGTCGCCGCGGCAACCTGACGGAAGCCCTGGCCGCCTACGACCGGGCTCTGAACATGGATCCCAACTTCGCCCTGGCTTGGAGCCGCCGTGGGGATGTGCTGGTGCAGCTGGCCCGCTACCGCGAGGCGGTGGACAGCTACAACGGATCCCTGAGCATCAACCCCTACGACGAAGAAACCCGGCTGCGCCTGGCCCTGATTCTGGGGCGCCTGGGGCAGTACAAGTCGGCGGTGGTTAACTACGACAAGGTGCTGGAGAGCAACCCGGAAGATGCTCTGGCCTGGCATAACCGCGGCATCCGCCTGCTGCAACTGAAGCGGTCTAAGCTGGCCCTGAACAGCCTGAACAAAGCGCTGCGCCACAACCCCAAGCAGCCCCGCACCTGGCTGGCCCGTGGGATCGTGTTGCGACGGCTGCGGCGGCCCAGCTCGGCAGCGGCTAGTTTTGCGCGGGTTTTGAAGCTCAACCCCAGAAGTGCGCGGGTTTGGCGCTACCAAGGCAATGCCCTCTTCCACTGCCACCGGCTGCGCTCGGCTGTCGAGTGTTACAAGCGCTCGCTGCGGCTGCGTCGCCGGGATCCCATCACCCTGCACAACTTGGGGGTGGCCCTGCTGCGCTTGGGGCAGTATCGGCTGGCCAGCAAGGCCCTAGAACGCGCTCTGCGCTACGATGCCGACAACTACAAAAGCTGGTACGCCCGCGGTGTGGCCTTCCAGAAATTGGGCTACCTGAAAGAAGCCTGTATCCACTTCGAGGAAGCCCTCAAGATCAAGCCGGAGCACTTTCCAGCCCGCTATGCCTTGGCGGTAGCTCAGCAGGAGCTGGGGCAATATGAGGCCAGCCTACGGCATTTCCAGCGCTTGGTGCAGCAGCGTCCCGGCAGTTCTGCCTGCTGGTTTGGCCAGATCACCGGCCTGCGGCGCCTGGGCCGGCTGGAAGAAGCCCGTGCCGCCTGCCAGCAGATGATCCACCTCAACGAACGGGATCCCTGGGGCTGGTTTGCCCTGGGGTTGATCTACAGCGAGCTGAGGGATCCCGAACAAGCTGTGCAAGCCTACTCGCGGGTTTTGCAGCTCACCCCAGAAGATGCTGTGGCCCTCAACAACCGCGCCTGGGAAGCCTTGAAATTGGGGAAGCTGGAACCTGCCCTGGCAGACGCCCAACAGGCCACGCACCTGGATCCCCAGCGGCCCGCCTTTTGGCATACCCTGGGGCTGATTCAACTGCGCGCCGGCCAGCGAGCAGCCGCCCAAGCCAGCTTGCAGCGCTGTCTGGAGCTGGATCCGCAATTTCAGCCGGCCCAAGCCGCCCTGCAGGACTTGGCCCAGGAAGACTCGGCCTCGCCGGCGGGAACAGCTCTGCCGGATTTGGAAACCCTCACTCCCCAGTCGGAGCCGCAGCCAGTTGACCCCAACCCCTAGCAGGATCCCCTGGGCTTTCAGACCCCAAGGACAATGCCTGCAGCAGGCAGACGGGAGCAGAACATGCCACACTGGATCCCGCCCCCTCAGCACCGACACGCATGGATCCCTATCTGATCCCTGTCAAGCTCTCCAGCAGATCCTTTCACGATAGCGGGACAGAGTCCTACGACATCCTCATCCAGTCTGCGGAAGGCCCCAGCGGCCACAGCCTGATCCAGTTGGGATCCCAGATGCGAGCTAGAGGGCTTTCCGGCAAGGCTCTGGTGGTGAGCCATCCCGGCATTGCCAAACACTTTGCCGAGAAGTTGCTGCAGGGGCTGCAACAAGCGGGGTTTGCCGCCCACCTCTGCCTATTGCCTGCCGGCGAACGCTACAAAACCCTGCGCTCGGTGGCCAAGATCTACGACGCCGCCCTAGCCTTTGGCCTGGAGCGCTCCTCCACCTTGGTGGCGCTAGGAGGGGGGGTCATTGGCGACATGGTGGGGTTTGCTGCCGCCACCTGGCTGCGCGGGATCCCTTTTGTGCAGGTGCCCACCTCACTTTTGGCCATGGTGGATGCGGCCATCGGCGGCAAGACCGGCGTCAACCATCCCCAGGGGAAAAACTTGATCGGGGCGTTTTATCAGCCGCGCCTGGTGTGGATTGATCCAACGCTATTGCAGACTCTGCCCCAGCGGGAGTTTACCTCAGCCCTAGCGGAAGTGATCAAATATGGCGTGATTCAGGCTGCCGACCTATTTGAGTTTTTGGAAGATCGACCCCAACTGAGCCGCTACACCGACTTTGCCCCTGACGATCTGCACTATCTGTTGCGGCGCTCTGCCGAGTGCAAAGCCTGGGTGGTGCAGCAGGACGAGAAAGAAGCGGGCCTGCGGGCCATCCTCAACTACGGCCACACCCTCGGCCATGCCCTAGAAGCTGCCACCGGCTACCGCCGCTATCTGCACGGAGAAGCTGTCGCCATCGGCATGGTGGCTGCCGGGGAGATCGCCCGCCGCCTGGGTTGGTGGAGCGCCGCCGAGGCGGAGCGGCAACGACGCCTGATCGAGAAAGCAGGATTGCCCAGCCGGTGGCCGGCCGGGATCCCTTGGGAGACGGTGTTGCAGGCGATGCAGGCCGACAAGAAGGTGAAACAAGGGCGGATTCGCTTCGTTCTGCCCCGCCGCATCGGCCAGGCCGAGCTGACCGATCAAGTCGAGCTGGCAGAGGTGCAGGCTGCTTTGGCCTCGATTACAGCCACCTCTGGAACCCTAGAATTAGGAAAACCTAAGGACAAGAAAGCATGGCACGGCAACAACGGGTAGCCATTTTGGGAGCAACAGGAGCAGTAGGGACGGAGCTGCTGACGCTATTGGAAGAGCGCCACTTTCCTGTAGCCGACCTCAAGCTTTTGGCCTCGCCCCGTTCAGCGGGCACTTATTTGACCTTCAAGGGGGAGCGGATCCCGGTTGAGCCGGTTTCAGAAGCGGCCTTCCGGGGCCTGGATCTGGTGCTGGCCTCTGCCGGAGCAAGTGTTTCCAAAGCCTGGGCCAAGCCCATCGTCGAGGCGGGGGCGGTGCTGATCGACAACTCCAGCGCCTTTCGCCTGGATCCCAATGTTCCGCTAGTGGTGCCGGAGGTCAACCCCCAGGAAGCCTTCCGTCACCAAGGGATCATTGCCAATCCCAACTGCACCACCATCCTAATGTGCGTGGCCATCTACCCCCTGCATCGCCACATCCCCCTGCGCCGCGTGGTGGCCGCCACCTATCAATCGGCCAGTGGGGCCGGGGCCCGCGCCATGGTGGAGCTGCAAGAGCAAACCCACGCCTACCTCCAGGGGCAGCCGTTGCAGCCCCAGGTGTTCCCTTACCCCATTGCCTTCAACCTCTTCCTCCACAACAGCCCCCTGCAAGAGAACGGCTACTGCCAGGAAGAGATGAAAATGGTCAACGAATCCCGCAAGATTATGGGATCCCCCAACCTGCGGCTGACAGCTACCTGTGTGCGGGTGCCGGTGCTGCGTACCCACGCCGAGGCCCTCAACCTGGAGTTTGAACAGCCCTTCCCCGTGGAAAAAGCCCGGCAAATCTTGGCCCAAGCTCCAGGGGTGGTGCTCATCGAAGATTGGCAGCAAAACCGTTTCCCCATGCCCATCGACGTGGCCGGCAGGGATGAAGTGGCGGTGGGCCGCATCCGCCAGGACATCTCCGAGCCCAAGGCCCTGGAGCTGTGGCTATGCGGGGATCAAATCCGCAAAGGTGCGGCCCTCAACGCCCTTCAAATTGCCGAGCTGCTTTTGAAGGACTAAATCACCATCACTTTAACTGTCCAGGTTACCGGCCCCGCTGTAACAGGGGCAGCCTCAGTGCTGTTCAACGTCACCGGGGAGTTGGGGTAGTCGTGGGTGCCGGATGAGGTCAGAAGTCCCGTTTGGACAGGGATGGTCACTGTGCAGGTTGCGCCGACAGCCACTTGTCCTCCGGTGAATTGAATGGTGTTCCCACCCACCGAGGCTGTGAGAGTGGGGGAGCCGCACGAAGATGTAAAAGTCCCCGGAGCGGCAACTTGCAAACCAGAAGACGGCGCTCCCGGCAAGGTGTGGTTAAAGGCCAAGCCCGTCAATGGAATGGCTGCGTTGTTGGTTATTGTAAACGTCAGAGTTCCATTCCCGGTAGCGAAAGCTGGGCCGATTGGGCCAAGCGGGTTGGGAGCAAAGGCCATGGTAAAGGTGGGAGCTGGCACCGTTACCGTTAGGTTGATAGCCTCAGCGGTGGCATTAGGCGCTTGGTCGCTGCCCAGGATTACCGCGGGGCTGGTCAGGGATCCCGGTGTCGTGGCTGTAACCTGAAGATCCAGGCTGATGGTGCAGCTAGCGTTGGCTGCCAATGAGCCGTTGACCAACGAGATGGAAGTGGTTGCTGGTAGAGCTATCACCGTCCCCCCACAGCCATTGTTCAGGTTATTGGGATTGGCAATGACCAAACCGTTAGGCAAGTCGTCGGAAAAAGCTAGACCAGTCAGGGGCAGGGCAGCGGTGTTGGTAATCGTGTAGGTCAGAGTTGTTCTGGCATTAGGGACGAGCTCTACCGGGTTGGGGTTAAATGCCTTGGCAAAATCTGGGGCACCCAGCGTAGGTGTCGGAGTCGGCGTAGGTGTCGGAGTCGGCGTAGGTGTCGGAGTCGGCGTAGGTGTCGGAGTCGGCGTAGGTGTCGGAGTCGGCGTA